>JAUWNZ010000104.1 GCA_030612385.1 Pseudomonadota bacterium
CCTGAATCTTCCAAGCCAAACACCACCGTTTCCTTAAGCCTATACGTTCCTTCACGTAAATATACGGTCATCGGTTCCTTCAGTCCTCCGTCATCTGTCCTCTGTCGCCTGATCGCATCCCTTGCCCTTGTGATCGATGCGAAGGGCTTCTCCTTCGTTCCCGGATTACCATCATTCCCGTCCGGCGCAACATATAACTCAACCCCGTAAACCATACAGCCCCAAAACATCAAAATAAACACAGCTATATTTTTTTGTCGAGTAGACATAATATGACTCCTAATCTTAATTTCTGTAATTAACATGAGGAGTTTCAATGCCCCTCACAGAACCGGACTTGTGGATTTCCCACATCCGGCTCTTCAGTCCAACTCACCTTACAGGTAACACGTAAAAGCTATGTACAATTTTCGGTTTCGGTAACGGATAGTGCTCAAGATATTCTGTAAATCTATCCCAGCTCATTTTCCGCTTCTGACTGCGTCGGTTCATCCATTTCCTCACCATTCTTATGGTGAATTTATAGAACCTTGCAATACCATTATAGTTCTCACTAACTCCATAATACTGAAAGTGTCCACGCAGCTTTGCTGTCAGGATTTTCCACCATTCCTTGGTTTTAACCTGATTCCTTATCGCCTTAAGCCACGCATTCATTTCTTCACATTTTGCGGAGTATTTCTTGCGGCTGGTCTTGCGGCCAACTTTGAAGTTGCCTTTTCTCGATTCGTCACAATAGTGAGTAAAACCCAGAAAATCGAACGTATTCACTCGCCGATTTTGAGCTTTAGCGTTTTCCCGTTCAAATCGTCCGAAACTTATATTCCGGCTTTTTGTCGGATGTAATTCCAGACCATACTTGTTGAACCGGTTTCGCAACCCTCGCTCTATGCGCCTGGCGTCACCTGCATAACGAACTGCTCAAACAAAGTCATCAGCATATCTAATGATTTCACAGAACCCTTTTACATGGCTTTTGACTGTCGTTTCAAACCATGTATCCAATACATAGTGCAGGAAGATGTTTGCCAGCATCGGGCTAAGTATACTGCCCTGCGGCGTTCCGGCATCCGGTTTAACCAATAGACCATCATCGACATAGCCGGCTTTCAGGAATTTCTCTATCAGATTTAACAGTGTCGTATCTTTTACTCTTATACGCATAAACTCCATGAGTTTCTCGTGCGACACATTGTCAAAAAATTCCTTTATGTCCGCCTCTACAATGTGGTTTACCGGCTGGAACATTATCAAATCATTCAATCCTGTTAATGCTTGATGACCGTTCCTTCTCGGACGAAATCCATACGAACAGTTCAGAAAATCCTGTTCATATATGCTTTCAAGTATCCACGTGATCCCACGTTCTACTATCTTGTTCTCCAGTGCTGATATTCCGAGCGGGCGTTTTTCTGTCTCGCTTTTCGGAATGTATACTCGTCTTGCCGGTATCGGCTTGTATTTCTTGCGCTTCAACCTTGAGACTAACAACTCCAGATTTTCATCCAGATTCCTGCCGTATCCTTCCCAGCTTACGTTGTCAATTCCTACAGCCTTATTCCTGTTCAGGCTTTTGTAGCAACCCCGTAGATACTCGACGTTCAGTAAGTGAGCAAGACTCGTAAACTGAAAGCCGGGGTCTCTTTGGGCATGACCGGATATGAGAGATAGTTTCTGCCATGTTTTTCCAATATCAGTGTATTGCATGACAGACCTCATCCCTCTGCGTTAAACTGCTGACCCCTTCAAGTGTCCCTAAACTTCGGAACTCAACAGGCATTACCCTGCCTACCCCTCTACTATGAGTCAGTCCGACTACCGAAACGCCATACTTCCTTGTTACCTCTTCGGCTTCTTGGAAGCTTCCTATTGGAACGCTTCGGTTCTCCCAAGTTCCAATATAACCAGTTCGTTTGCCCGCCACGGACTTAGACCCCGGCATGTCCGAAATACACTCACCTTTAACGTGTGTCCCGATATTGGTTTCCAGGACATGAAACCCTTGACCCAATGCAAAAAGGAGAATTTCGGGGCTCAATACCTTCACTTGCGTTGTGGCTGACAAACTGCCCTTCCCATGGCTTCGCGTGATTCGTTACCTCCTCATACGCATGGTTCAGTTCCGTGCCGGTGGTTAACCGTTACACGTGCTGGATTGTCCAGCTTGCCTATATTAGCTTTGCTTGGCGCACTCATGAAGATTTTCCTTTAGCATAACGCCCAAGATGAGGAGCGCGTTTTTTGCGACTGCTCCATCCGTTTGATGGCCTGAGTTGGGGAGTCCCCCAAAGTTACGTTCAAAAGAGCGCTCCTAATCCTGGGCGATGGTGCCCCGAAGGGGGGCCATCGGCGAGTTCACCGGGGCGCGTCATTCTGCGCATCCGGTGCAACGACTTGGTTAGACTTTGGATTGTTCTCCTGTTTCAATACCTGACGGAGATATTTATTGTACTTTTTGGGATACACAGAAAAGCCAAGCCAGCAAATTATGGAAAGAACACAAATCGCCTCCCCCCATACCATGGCGTAGCTCGACCAGTGGGGGGTACACATCAAGCTGATGCCGGCAAAGCTGAAAAGAATTGCTGCAGCGATTATAAGTGCGATGAAGAGCAATAGTTGTGTACGGAGGATCTCCGGCGCGAAATTGAAAAATTGTAGATTCCCGCATTGAAACAGCTTAGGTTTCCATTCAGGCTGAAACTGCGTGACCCCGAGATGCTCTTGGAGGGACCATGTTACAAGTTGAATGTAACGATAGTTGTATGAGAGGGCTAACGCATACCATGCACCGAAGAAAAGGATCAATATAGTGATTGCGGAAACCGCCGGGAGGAGTATTTTAGCGGGAACAGCGCTTTCTCCGCCTTTGAGCCAGCCGATCGCAAAGAAGCCCACAATCGCAGGAAGGAAGAATCCAATGAAGTGGAGGATTTCCGACTCTCGTGAGCGCATGGCCTCAAGCATAATTTTATGAAGGTCAAGAGCAGCTTGATCCTTAATGGTGATGCTGTTGCCAAGTTTTATGTCTGTCATGAAAACCTCGCGATCTGATCTTTTTCTACAAGTCTAACGTCCAGGATGAGGAGCGCGTTTTTTGCGACTGCTCCATCCGTTTGATAGCCTGAGGTTGGGGAGTCCCCCAAGGTTACGTTCAAAGGAGCGCTTCTCATCCTGAGCGATGGTGCCCCGAAGGGGGGCCATCGTACGCATCACCTGCACCCAAACTTGGTAAATGCTACTTTTTATGATGTATTACACAAATGGAAAAAACGGCTCGGCTTTGGGTGTCAGAGTGAATGCGATTGTTGGGCAACATGCTCAGACCAAGGTTTGATTTTTATTATAACATTATTCAAAGTCTGTTCTGCAACTTCCGTATCGTATGCCGCTTGAGCACGTAGCCAGTAGCCATTGGACAAACTAAAAAAACGACATAACCTTAAATCTGTATCAGCTGTGATCGAACGTTTTCCTGCAACAATTTTACTAATACGCTGAGCGGGAACGTCAATTTCCTTGGCTAAACGATACTGGCTAAGCCCCATAGGTTTGAGAAACTCTTCCAAGAGAATCTCACCAGGAGTGATAGGTTTAAGTTTGTTCATAATAAATTCTCCTCAGTGGTAATCAACTATTTTCACATCTTCCGCACCTGCATCCGTCCAATAAAAGCATACACGCCACTGGTCGTTAATACGGATGCTGTGTTGACCGGAACGATCACCCTTGAGTACTTCACAAGGTGATTGCCGGGCGGAATTCTCAAATCTTCCAGCCGATTAGCGATCTCAAGTTGCCTAAGCTTACGCCGTGCAACATTGGCAATATTTACGAATTGTTTGACATGCTGGCCTTTTGAGAGTGCTTTTGTGTATTTACATTTAAAAGATCTTATCATGTACATATAATAACGCATGGCATGATTAACGTCAAGCGTGATTACGGCTGCCCAACGCCCAGGATGAGGAGCGCGTTTTTTGCGACTGCTCCATCCGTTTGATGGCCTGAGCTGGGAAGTCCACCAAAGTTACGTTCAAAGGAGCGCTTCTCATCCTGGGCGATGGTGCCCCGAAGGGGGGCCATCGCTCCGCATCACCGGCGCTGCTTTTTAGCGTCCGGTGAATGCGATGGTTATGTGAAATTTCTTCTGTAAAGAATCCACTTTTTGTCAAAGCACCCCTCTGATCTGATTTCTCCCGATTTGCTCGGAACAACAACAGACCACTCCCGCCAGAAATCACCATCCGGCAAGCGTTTGTAACCGTCGCTGAAATCGTTATTGAGCCCTATGGATTCTGGATCGGGGCCATCGATACCGTGGAAGTTGACAGCACTGAATAGCAGTTCTTTGCCCTCGTTAGAAAGCGGTATTTTAGGCTGTATTATTAAGTGATATTTTGTGGGGACGTTCCTACCCAAAGACTTAGCGTAAGGACTGTCATATTTTTGAATTGATATCTGCTTGATCCCGGCGCGAGGGAATTTGTTAACAATCCTTCGTGCGTATTTTCTTAGAGCCCAAAACTTCAACCTTGGGAACCGATACAAATATGCATTAGTATAAATTATGCCGATAAGTGACGCAAAGGATATTATCCATACCGATAGTAATAAACCTATTTGCTGCATTATCACAACCGTAGCTCCTATGAATAGCGCAATTGCTATATTTGTAAGTATTGACATGACATCTTCCGCCAGATGTTCCGCATTAAAAGGAGGGGCAACCCTCGCGGATTAGGGCTTTCGGTCGGCCAACCTATCCCCTCAAACTGTTTAATCTTATTCTGTTATTTTTTTAAAACTCCTGCGACAACATCAATTACAAGGAGTGCAAGCCCTGTCCATATCCATGTAGGCTTGCTTAAAATCACACCAAAAAAACTTACACCACAGCCAAATATCCAGAATGTTTGAAATGAGGAGAGACCTTTTTGGGGTTTTTCCATTTGATCTCCTTCTTTAAGGACATAACGCCCAGGATGAGGAGCGCGTTTTTTGCGACTGCTCCATCCGTTTGATGGCCTGAGGTTGGGGAGTCTCCCAAAGTTACGTTAAAAGGAGCGCTTCTCATCCTGGGCGATGGTGCCCCGAAGGGGGGCCATCAAGTTATTCTATAGTTCCGCATATCTCCACATACAGAGCGATATGCAGAAGACTGATTCCATAGTTCCTGTTCAATTCCACAACTAAATGAAGTATTTCAAGGTGTTATCTAATAACAAATTATCTTGGCTGTCCGGTCC
>JAUWNZ010000093.1 GCA_030612385.1 Pseudomonadota bacterium
ATTCTTTTATGTTTTATTGATTAATATCAAGGCGTAAAGCTTTTTTGTATAAATATGGCTTTTATTCCCATAACTTTCCGTAATTATAGCACAATTAATAAGTCGCCCACTCTATAAGATACATCTCGAATCAATACCCATACAGCAAATAACGTGCCAAATAAGCCGGGCTTCCTGAACAATGGATTGAACTGACCTGCCTGTGTCGGCCAGAGATATTTTTTTCTTCCATATATTGGCAGGTCAGTTCAATTCTTATAGGTTAGGCGAAAATGTCCAATGTCAAGGGCTGACTCCATTTCTCCTGATCCCGGAAACACTCCGAATTCTAACGAATTCCTAATATGTCCAATTAGTCAAGCCCGTCCCTATTCTTCCAATTAGTCAAGCCCGTCCCTATTCTTCTCTATTCTTCTAATTAGTCAAGCCCGTCCCTATTCTTCTATTCTTTATTCTTCTATTCTTCCGCATTCCATGTCTCCCTTACGACAATGGACATGAATAGGCTCGTTACCTTCATTTGCGTAAAAAAACAATCTCCATCCTAATATTACGAGTATTGTTGGCATCTTATCCTTTCACATAACGCAGAACTAAGGGGTCGGGAAACGATGACCAATAGCCTTCGAAAGAGCTGTGATGGCTTTTAAGATATTGTTTTACGAAAAGGCCACGGCTTTTCCCGGTCCCTCTCCAGTGACAGGTTATGTGCTTTTTTAAACACTATATTATTTTACTGGCTGAAGAGACATTTTGTGCTCTCCCCTAAAATAATGACCACCTCGGCAATTTTCTGAATCTTGACGCGAAAGATGCTCAACATGATCTCTTGGGCCGTGTTCAACATGTTTCCTATGGACACGTATTTTGCCGTGGCAGTGCATACACCGGATGTCTGGTTGCCCTCCACTTGGCAGTTCTGAAGCAAAAACCTCGACCCATTTATCAATTGATTTTCCGTCAATTATTCTAACTTCTTTTTTCTCACATTTTATCATAAGTTCGGATGACATAGATTTCTCCAGTTCTATGAGATCGAGCACATAACGTTTGAGCTAACCTGCCGCAAAACTGCGTGGTGAGGACTTTTGATTTGCTGACAAGTTTCGAGCGGGACGACAAATTCAAAAAAACGCTAATGTTTTGCGGTCAGTTGTTAAGCGATTTGTTCGGCAATTTATTTTATACTTTTTCACCTAGTCTGCCGTGCCTATTCTGTCCCATCGATCTCGAAATTCTGAATATTCTTTTGTTGGAATCCAGTGAGTAACTTTTCCACTTTTGCCTACACCTTTATGAGCCTTTAATTTTACTTCGTCCGGAAACATAACGAATGTTTGTGGTTCTTTTTCTATGTTATTTACTATGATCCAAAAATCTCCGATAATTTTATCCAGTGTTCTACCTAAAAGAACAGAAGTTTTTATGCTTAATGTTTTTACCTGAATTGTTATCATTTTTGTTGCGTCGGAATTGTAGGCAATGATGTCAACTCCTTTAGCGTTTCTGGAAGTTGGCATCACATTCCAACCCAATCTTGATAACTGGTAACAAACATAGAACATCCCAGTATTGCCAGTTACTTGGGTTCTTTTTCTTCTCTCAACCATTATTGTTACTTACCCCGCTTTATTTTTACACAGGTTATTTCGTTTTCAGCCGAACTGCTGAACTGTGCGGCGCGGCTTTTTGCGTCCGCACCAGTGATTGGTTAGCCACCAAGCAGCGCCTCGAGGTTGATTGGGAGTTTTGCTTGTACGAACTCTTGGGCAATCTTGGATTTCCAAACACCCGCTGAATCCATCTCAATGTAAATGACACCCTGGTAGTCGGAGGGCAACTCAACCCCTCCCTTGTATAGTGCACAAACACTTAGTCGCCCCAGTTTTCCCATGAAGTAACCAAGTTCCATGATTACGTTCTGTCTTGCCCGAGGTTTGAGGTTCGATGCATCGGAGGCGACAGCTCCAACATCATCCGGCGTAAGCAAGACAACCGCGAAAGTTATATCGTCTGAATAGGTTTCAAACTTTTCAATGATTGTGCGACCAGTGTTGGCTTGCTCATGAAGAATGACGGGTTGAAGACCGAGCCTTTCTATGAATCGTGCAGCTGTTTCCTTTGCTTCGTTGTCATGTCCGTGGACAATAAACACCTTTCGGAGGTCGTGTTTTTTAGAGGGGAGTGAATTTGTAGATTCTTTTGAAGTTACATCTGCTTCCGCCTGCGAACCTGCATTTGCTTCAGACTTGGCTAATAGTCCTTGTAAGTATCCCACGCGCAAGGCGTGCGAATTCCAGAAATTTGTTGAACTCAGGCTTAAAAATTTCTTGCTCTCGTCGGTTGCATCGGTTGCTTCAAGAAAAGCTCTTACTTTTAACGCCCATCGGTCACCCCAGGTATCGTTCTCAATCTCATCGCCTTCTTCAACAAGCTTGGATAGGCGCTCGATGATCGTATTGCTCATTTGTGACCCTTTTGTGTTATATGGAGCCTAACGCGGCAGTTGAGCAGTGCCCCGGAGGGGCATCTGTCTCGAACTCCTGGTTCTCCCGTAGCGGAGCGGAGGGGGAATCAGGAGTTCGCTGCTCAACTGCCGCGTTCTCCCCGGAGCGAAGCGGAGGGGAGAACGTCTCGCATCACCGGCTGCCAAAAGCGGTGTGGCTGTAGCGTAGCGGAAGTTGCGCCGCTTTTGGCAGCCCGAGTGCATGCGTTTGTTAGGCACTCAATGTATCGGTAATTTCACCAGTTTCAAGATTATACAGCCCTATCTGACTTTCTCCAGGTATTTCTTGTAGTGCGGTTACGGGGACTATCATAACAGGAACACCTGTTTTCCATGTTTCAGTTGTCATGCGTTTGCTTGTTTCAGAAAGATGGCGGCCTTTATATGAAAGCCCATAAGTAGGAGAGTAAAATATATCTTCTACAAAAAACTCTTCATTTCGTCCGCTTCTTGTATCTAATCCAACAGATTCAGGCAGAATAACTTTTTTATGGTTATCATCCGTTTGTATATTATCTTGAGTTGCAATAAGTACATCCTCAGCCGGGCAATCCAATTCTTCCTTAATGCTTTTCAAAACGCGTATTTCATCCTGAGAAGAATTAAATCTTGGATCATTTTCAGCAATATCTATAGCAAACATAAAAGCCTTTTTGATTACATCATGCTCGAGAAATCTACTTGTCAACCTTAAGCTCCCATATGTTTGATCAAAAACCGACAAAAACTTACTCCCCTTACTAAACTCCTTTCTTTCTGCTCTATGCTTATCTGAACCATAATTAATATCCTGGCGCTCAAATGGTATAACCATAAAAAATGCCTCATAAATCAATTCCGCAAGCAAAGGGCATTTTATACCGCGATCAAGCAATGGATGATTAATAATTACGCCAGTAGTAAAGTAATTTCTAGTGAATCTTGGTGTATCAAAATAAAGCCCAAGTGATTTATCAAGCGGATATGAAATATCCAACTCATTTCTGCCCCTTGTTTCTATGAACCCCGCTATAGACTCCCTGATTTGCAAATTGCACTCAACAACAGTTAAGTCACCATATTTCTTACATTGAATAACATTGCCTTCTGATAAATTTGGAAATATCAGAGTTGGCAACATTGTTGGTTTGGTTGTATATTTCTTTTCTGGTCTGACTTCGATTAAATGCTTATAGCTATTTAGACGAAAAATTCTGAACGTTTGTGTTTGATAGTAATATACTGCACCAGGATAGGCCTCTCTCATTACCTGCGAATAACTGAGAGAACCTAAGTGGCGTAAGTGTGGACCTTGCCTGCACTCAACTTTATATTGGACATCTATATCCCTCAAAGGATAGACATGATTTGGGTCTTCGCCTGCCTGGGCCTTCATCGTTTGAAACTCAGCAGAAATCTCACCAATCCTTTCTGAATTACATAGCTCTACAAATGGGGAAGGAAAATTTGCATTTGGGACGAATTCATCACTTTCCAAGCCAAGTACTGTCTTTAGTGTCTCATCTTCGCCACCCTGTCGAGCAAGGCAAAGTGTATGAATATATTGAATACGTGGATTGTCTAAATACAGAGCACTTTCAGATAAGGGGATTTTTAATAAACGGTATGGCTCTCTGAATATTGATTCTGTTTGAATGGTGCCGTTGTTAACGATAATGATAACACCGTCCTGATGCCTTCCTATGCGGCCAATACGCTGATAGAAACTTGTAGCAGAATTTGGGACGCCAACCAATATTCCAAGATTTAGGTGGGGTATGTCTATTCCCATTTCTAATGCACTTGTACTAATAACACCCCTCAAATCACCTTTTGAAAGTTTACCTTGAATCCTATTTCTATCTGCCTCCTCATAACCTGAGCGATAAGGGCAAATGGGTAAATCTTTAATAAAATCAGAATCTATGTTGCCAGATTCCGATTCTCCATCTTTTCCACTTTTCCTTGATGAAATAGACGCTATATATTCTGTCTGCTTCCTGCTATCAACAAATGTTATAAATTGGTACTCCGTACTATTTACTATATATCTCATTAAGTTAGAAAGAGACGTAAGCAGATCATTTTCTTTTGGTGAATTTACAAGGATAATATTTGTCTTTTTCTTTGGTGAGGTTTCATGTTCATCACCAATAACGGAAAACTTCACTCCGGTTAGCTTTTCAAGGTGTTCCGATGGATTCTTAATAGTAGCTGACGCAGCAATGATCTGGTAATTGCCACCAGCGATAGAAATTAGATGCTGTAATCTCCGATAGAGAAACGCACTATTACTACCAAAAACACCTGAATATGTATGTGCTTCATCAATCACAAGTAGTGATACATTCTTTAGGAAAGTAGTAACCGATGAACTCGATACTTTTGATAATAGCCAAGCATGAATCACATCTGGTGTCATTATGATGACACTAGAGTTTTTTATGATTTTTTCTCTTTCACTTTGTGCAACGGCCCCATCGATTCTTCCTACTTTGTAGGGAAGTCCAGATTTTGAAAGAACCTCTTTCCATCGTAACTCTTGCTCTGTTCCCAAAGCCTTTAACGGATAAATAGCTAAAATCTTTGCTTCTGAGCTTTTGTTTAATGCCTCAATGCCACTAATATTAAATATCAGTGTTTTTCCTGATGAGGTGCTAGTTGAAATGCAAACATTATCCCCCTGCCTAAATTTATCAATCGCTATCCACTGATGTTCATATATTCCATTTTCAAATGATGACAATACAGCATTGGATGCTTCAGATAGCCCAAGGGAGTTATAATCTCTATATTGTCCTTGCCGTGCATCGGTTTCTAATGAATGGACAATCTCCCATTTCTTATCCTGAAAAAAGCTGATTATTGCTTCCATTGTGTCCCCTATTTTCTTCGCCTAACGGCTGAACTCACCTGCCGCCAACACTGCGGGGCACTGACCTTAAATAACCACCTGCTTTGATGCGGAGCAGTGCATTGCAGGAATCGCAGCGCTGTTGGCGGTCTGGTTCCGGGTAGAAGCACCGGTTACCCGGCGCTCCCCCCACAGACCCGTACGTGAAGATTTCCCTCATACGGTTCCTCGGTAAACAAAGGCTTTCGCCTATGGATAACCAAACAGGCGACACCC
>JAUWNZ010000101.1 GCA_030612385.1 Pseudomonadota bacterium
GCATCATACCCGAAAGGGGTTACTGTCAGAGAAGTAATTGCGTCGTGGAGAGACGATTTGCTTATTTCCGCTGTGGCGGCGAAGATCGACGAGGCGCTCGTTGATTTAAGCTCTTCCGTTAAGGAAGATTCTTCACTGAGAGTTGTTGATATCAACTCGAAAGAGGGTTTGGAGATACTCAGACACAGCATATCCCATGTGATGGCCCAGGCTGTGAAGGGCATCTTTGACGACGTTAAGGTAAGCATTGGCCCTGCCATCGTCGATGGTTTTTACTATGATTTTGAATACGCTAAATCCTTTACGCCGGAAGATCTCGGTAAAATTGAAAAAGAAATGAACGAGATAATATCTGCCGATTATCCTTTCGAGCGCAGAGATGTCTCGAAGGAAGAGGCCATTTCCATGTTCAGGGAGATGGGTGAGACATACAAGGTTGAGTTGTTGAACGATATCTCTCAGGATGTTAAAGATGTAAGTCTTTACAGTCAGGGAGGATTTACGGATCTGTGCCGCGGGCCGCATATACCATCCACAGGTATGATCAAGGCGTTTAAACTCACGAGTATCGCGGGAGCTTACTGGCGCGGAGACGAGAGAAACAAGATGCTTCAACGCATCTACGGCACAGGTTTTGCCAATATGAGTGACCTTGATGCGCATCTCTTAATGGTTGAAGAGGCAAAGAAGAGGGATCACCGAAAGTTGGGGAGAGAACTTGATCTTTTTCAGATAAATGAAGAGGCTGGACCTGGTCTTATCATATATCATCCGAAGGGCGCCATTTTGAGGACTATTATTGAGGATTGGGAGAAGAAAGAACACCTTAAACGCGGCTACGATATGGTTATAGGACCTCAGATATTGAAGGATGATCTCTGGAAGAAATCTGGGCACTTTGACCATTACCGGGAGAGCATGTATTTCACCGAAGTTGAGGGCCGGACCTATGGTATAAAGCCGATGAACTGCCTTGCCCACATGTTGATATACAAATCCAGGATAAGAAGCTACAGGGATCTTCCCATCAGATACTTTGAACTCGGCACCGTTCACAGACATGAGAAGACAGGTGTGCTGCACGGCTTGATGAGGGCCCGCCAGTTTACCCAGGATGATGCGCATATATTGTGCACACCACAGCAGCTTAACTCTGAAATCAAGGCGATTGCCGATTTTGTCGATTATGCGATGGGTATTTTTGGTTTTGAATATGAGGTGGAATTCAGCACAAGACCGGATGACTCAATAGGTTCCGATGAGGATTGGGAACTGGCTGCTTCAGCGCTCGAGCAAGCGCTTAAGGATAAAAATATCTCTTATGATATCAACGAAGGAGAAGGCGCTTTTTATGGGCCGAAAATAGATTTCAAGCTTAAGGATGCCTTGAAACGAAGTTGGCAATGTGCGACAATACAATGTGATTTTACGTTGCCTGAAAGGTTTGATCTCAGCTATATCGGGCCTGATGGAGAAAAGCACAGGCCTGTTATGTTGCACAGGGTTATTCTGGGCGCTATTGAAAGGTTTATGGGGGTGTTGATCGAGCATTACGCCGGGGCATTTCCCGTCTGGCTGTCTCCGGTGCAGGCAGTTTTGCTCACGGTAACAGAAAAACAGATACCTTACGGCGAAGAAGTTTACAGTCAACTAATCGATGCGGATATAAGGGTGAAAAAAGATTTTAGAAACGAGAAATTGGGATACAAGATAAGAGAAGCACAGACGCAGAAGAACCCTTATATGCTGGTGATCGGTGACAGAGAAGTCGATTCTAAAGGTATCTCTCCGAGGCAAAGGGATGGAAAGAATTTAGGCTTGATGAGTGTGGAAGATTTTGTTTTGCTGGTTAGAGAAAAATGTAGTAAGTATCAATAATGACGAAATCGTAAAAAGTCCACGCAGTGTCATTCTGAGGAGCGGAGCGACGAAGAATCTCAATGATATCAGATTGTTCGCTATCGCTCAGAATGACAAAAGAATATTTTTCAGACTTTTTACGAATGCATCAATGGTATATTAAATATTAAAATGAGAAATTAATTATTTGTAATTTTCTATTTTGATATTTTCATTAATGGTGTCCAACAGGAGGTGACTTATAGCTAAGAATTTCAGAATAAACAGGGGTATCAAATCTGATTCTGTGAGAGTTATTGGTGTCGAGGGTAATCAGCTCGGTATATTGACTTTGACGGATGCCCTTGAGGAGGCCGGAAAGTCAGACCTCGATCTGGTGGAAGTGGCTCCCGGTTCTTCGCCGCCTGTATGCCGGATTATGGATTACGGGAAGTACCTGTATAAACGGAGCAAGAAGCTCCAGGAGGCGAGGAAAGGCGCGGTCTCGGTCCAATTGAAAGAGGTGAGGATGAGACCTAAGATCGAGAAACACGATATGCAATTTAAATTTCGTCAGATACAGAAATTTCTCGGTCAGAACAATAAGGTAAAGATAACTATGATATTCCGGGGGAGAGAAATGAGACATACCGATATCGGAAGGAATATCATGGATGAGATAAAAAGCAGATTGGGAGATACGTGTGTTATTGATGTGTCTCCAAGACTT
This sequence comes from Pseudomonadota bacterium, assembly GCA_030612385.1. GTDB lineage: Bacteria > Desulfobacterota > Syntrophia > Syntrophales > JADFWA01 > JAUWNZ01. The sequence continues at coordinate 2,570 of JAUWNZ010000101.1, forward strand.
GAGGGGAGAAATATGGTAATGATTGTGTCTCCGAAAAAAAATAGAACAGGAGATTGATAATTACTCAGGCTGAAGGCTATTAGTCCCTTAGGAACGAGGATGAAATAACTTCTCCAAGTATGCATCACAGCTTCAGGTGATGAATTCTAACGCAAAATATTTTAACCAGGAACAGTAGGGGCAGGCCCCTGTGCCTGCCCGATTACAAATTGACCATACAATGCTGGGCAACCACAGGGGGTTGCCCCTACGACCTTAGAACAGTGAACCTGAGTAGTTACAAAATTTGTTGAAAATGAGTAAAGAGAGGGTGGTTTTATGCCGAAGTTGAAAACACACAGAGGAGCGGCTAAGAGGTTTGGCGTGACTGGAACGGGAAAGATAAAGAGGAACAAGGCCTTTGCCAGCCATATCCTTACTAAAAAAACATCTAAGAAAAAAAGGAAAATGCGAAGATCTGCAGTTATGGATACGACGAACGCGAAGGTGATTAAGAAGTTAATCCCTTATGTATAATCGTCAAGGTTAGGAGATATATAGAAATGCCAAGAGTGAAGAGAAGCATAAGCGCGAAAAAAAAGAGAAGGAAGATCCTTAAACTGGCAAAGGGGTATTTCGGGGCAAGGAGCAGATTGTACAGGACTGCTACAGAAGCTGTCGACAGGGCAATGAAGTATGCCTACAGGGATAGGAGGACGAGGAAAAGAGATTTCAGGAGGCTGTGGATAATAAGGATAAATGCGGCTGCCCGGATAAATAATGTTACATACAGCAGATTGATTAATGGTATGAAGAAGGCGGGGGTGGAGATAGACAGAAAAATCCTTGCCGATCTTGCGGTTACTGATCCCGGGGGATTTTCAAAGGTTGTCGGTATTGCTATGGGTGAACAGGCAACATGAAAGAAAGCCTTGTGGAATTTCAGAAGAATGCAGAGGCTGAATTGAATTCCGCAGGGAGCAGAGAAGAACTCCTTGCGATACGAACAAAATATCTGGGCAGGAAAGGTCTTCTTACAACGCTTCTTCGCAAAATAGGAAGTGTGTCACCCCAACAGCGGCCGCTGGTGGGGAAACTTTCCAATGAGATAAAAGATGTCCTTTCCGTAAAGATAGAAAATGCCCTTGAGGAAATTGCTTACCGGGAAAAATGTGAGACGCTCCTGCACGAAAAGATCGATGTTACTCTTCCCGGCAGGGGTGTGAGCCATGGAAGGATTCACCCTATAGTTCAGATGTCTCGCGAGATATGTGAGGTTTTTTCGGGGCTTGGTTTTTCCGTGGTGAAGGGTCCTGAAGTAGAGCTTTCCCACTATAATTTTGAAGCTCTTAATATCCCCGAAGGTCATCCCGCCAGAGATACACAGGACACATTTTATGTGGAGGACAATATCGTTCTTCGCACCCACACATCTCCCGTTCAGATAAGGATTATGGAAAAGCAGCGGCCTCCTGTCAGGATTGTGTCGCCGGGGAAGGTTTACCGACCCGATTCAGACATATCCCATACCCCTATGTTTCATCAGATCGAGGGCCTGCTGGTTGATAAAGATATTACATTTGGTGACCTTAAGGGCGTTTTGACATACCTTCTGCAACAGATCTTCGGTGAAGGGACTGCCCTGAGATTTCGTCCAAGTTTCTTTCCATTCACGGAACCAAGCGCCGAGATTGATATTCAATGTATTATCTGCGGCGGGGCTGGATGCCGTGTATGTGGCCGGAGCGGTTGGATTGAGATCCTTGGGGCGGGCATGGTTGATCCTGAGGTCTTCAAAGCGGTGGACTATGACCCTGAAGAGATATCGGGCTTTGCCTTTGGTCTCGGCGTTGAGAGGATTGCCATGCTCAAATATGGTATATCGGACATTAGACTGTTTTACGAGAATGACCGGAGGTTTCTGGAACAGTTTTAAGGTAACTACCCAGCCGCAGATTCACGCAGATAAGTTTAAATACAAAGAAATCACGTGACTACTCAGCCTGACTACGTGAGCAGTTACGTTTTAAGAGGTGCAATGTTAGTCAGTCTCAGATGGCTTAAAGATTATGTTGATATTGAAGCGGGGCCGGGAGAGCTTGCCGATAGATTGACTATGGCCGGGCTTGAAGTGGAATCTGTAAATGAAGTAGCCCCTGAGTTTTCCGGTGTTGTTGTGGCGAAGATTCTTTCCATAATACCCCACCCCAATGCCGATAAACTAACATTATGTGAAGTTACAACGGGGGATAAAAGTTATCCCGTTGTGTGTGGCGCTAAGAATATAAATGTGGGCGATATCGTTCCCCTGGCGCTGGTGGGTGCAACGATACCGGGCGGTTATACGATTAAGAGCTCCAGGATTAGGGGGGAGTTGTCTAATGGTATGCTCTGTTCTGAGGATGAGCTTGGGATAGGGAAAGATACCGCGGGAATAATGATACTTTCCAAAGAGCTTCCTGTGGGTGAAGATGTGACGGTTGCTCTTGGCTTGAGAGATACTGTCTTTGATGTCGGAGTTACTCCCAACCGTTCCGATTGCCTGAGTGTCATCGGGATCGCAAGAGAAGTCGCGGCCATGACAGGGAAAAAGCTCAAGCTTCCGAAAATAGTGTTTCCTGAAATGGAAGAGGACATTGAAAATATCACATCTGTGGAGAATCTTGCTCCCGATCTCTGTCCGAGGTATACAGTCAGGGTAGTCAAGAATGTAAAGATCATGCCTTCTCCACGCTGGATGCGCTTCCGGCTTGAGGCCGCAGGGATTCGCGCGATAAATAATA
>JAUWNZ010000076.1 GCA_030612385.1 Pseudomonadota bacterium
TTTTACAGGGGAATATATCTAATAATATTTGAGAGGTGTCAATAAAAATCTTTGCGTTTTTTACTTCCTTAGGTTAAAAAACGTAACTACTCAGCCACAGATTCACACAGATGAACGCAGATATACTGCAACCGGTCATAATTTGAGATTTTACTATCATGTTATTTTACCACGAAGCGCACGAAGAACACTATCCGTTAACTTCGACCTTCGTGATCTTCGTGGTAAATTTTTTTTTGCAACTCCGACTGATTCAAAAAGCGCAATTTGTGGCCGTGTAGAGTATAAGTTTAAATACAAAGAAATCACGTGACTATACAGGTGGGTAGTTCGAGTTACAAGTTACAAGTTGCAAGTTAAAAACTCGAAACCAGAAACCCGAAATTACGAAAACACGGAATAACTGCGTGGAGACAGGAAATAGGGAAAAATATCAGTGATAATCCGCGTAGATCGGTGGCTGAATAGTTACAAAAAAACAACCTATGCAGTTACAAGGAGGATTGATCATGCTTCTCGTTGTGGATGTAGGGAATACAAATACGGTGATAGGTTTATATGAGGGAGAGGCCCTTTTGTATGACTGGAGGATCAGGACGGTCATAAATCACACTGTGGACGAATACGGGATTAAGATCTTCAATTTATACAAAACGAGTGAGATCAAATCAAAAACTGTTGAGAATATAATAATTTCATGTGTGGTTCCTCCTATGCTCGATATACTTGTGCCGGTTTGCGAAAAATATTTTAAGGTTAAACCTCTCATTGTTGGACCTGGAATCAAGACAGGGATGCCGATCTTTTATGATAATCCAAGGGAGGTGGGCGCCGACAGGATAGTTAATGCCGTTGCCGCTTACGAAAAATACAGAAGTGAACTGATAATTGTGGATTTTGGCACGGCCACCACTTTTGATTATGTTTCAAGGAGAGGTGAATACATGGGGGGGTGTATAGCGCCAGGTATAGTAATATCGAATGAAGCCCTTTTTGAAAGAGCGTCAAAGCTTCCAAGGGTGGAATTTGGCAAGCCCAGTTCCATTATTGCCAAGGATACGGTCAGCAGTATGCAGGCAGGGATAGTGTTTGGCTGGGCCGGCCTTGTTGACGGGATTGTAAATCGCATGAAGGCTGAAGTGAATTCTAATCCTTATGTCGTGGCCACCGGGGGAGTTTCAACAATTATTGCCCCGGAAACAGAGAGTATAGATGCAGTCGATGAGATCCTTACCCTGGAAGGGCTCAGGATAATCTATTTAAGGAATAGGTAACTACTCAGGTTGTTTAGGCTGAAGGCTGTTGGAAGGGAAAAGATGAACATCCAACATCCAACATCCAACATCCAACATCCAACATCGAACATCCAACGTCGAATAATAATGATGTCGCTCCGCTCCTCAAATTATTCTAAAATCGAATACCGAACATTCAACTGCTGTTTCTCTTCTTTTCCCATCTTTTCTCATTCAAAAGTAACTACTCACGTAGTCAGGCTGAAGCTGTTGTAGGCTGAGTAGTCACTTTTGTAATTATTTAGCCACCGACCTACGCGGATCATCACTGGTATTTTTTCCTATTTCCTGTCTCCACGCAATTATTTCGTGTTTTCGCTCTTCGACAAGCTCGGGGACCAGCGTACCCTGAGCTTGTCGAAGGGCGAAGCCATTTCTGCAAGAATCTTACAATTAAGAGACTAACAGCCTTCAGCCTATCCACTTTGAATAGTCACGTGATTTCTTTGTATTTAAACCTATCTGCGTTCATCTGTGTGAATCTGTGGCTGAGTAGTTACATTCAAAATTCGATGTTGGACGTTCGATGTTCAATGTTCATTCTTTTCGGTTTTTCTCTCTTCGTGCCCACAGTCCTTATTGAGACAGGTCTTGAAGTATCCTCTTCCCTTCTTATATTTCTCGACTAAAAACGGGGCGCCGCACTCGGGACACTCTTCAGGTATTGGTTTGTCCCACAGGGCATAAGAACACTGCGGATAGCCGGAACAGCCGAAAAATATCTTCCCCTTTTTTGTGCGTTTTTCACAGAGGTATCCGCTGCACCCTTCTTCGGGACATTCAACTCCTACGCTTATAGGCATCGTGTTTTTGCAGTCGGGATAGCCGGAACACCCCAGGAACCTGCCGAACCTTCCTTCCTTTATGACCATCTTCCTGCCGCATTTGTCGCAGACGGTATCGGTTGTTTGCGCCTCCGCCTGGATGATCTTCCCGTTCTCATCCTCGGTAAAATTTGCGGTATTCTTACAATCAGGGTAACCGGAACAGGCAAGAAACTTTCCTTTTCTCCCCATTTTTATGACCATTGGGCTTCCGCATTTATCGCAGGTAAGGTCGGTGGGTGTCTCCTCGCCTTTGACATTTCTCATCTCCGTCTCGGCTTTCTTCAGATCTTCCTCGAAGGGGGTGTAAAAATCCCGCAGTGTGTCAATCCTCTTCAGTTTTCCCTCTTCTATCATATCCAATTGATCTTCCAGGGATGCGGTAAAGTCGATATCCAGTATCCTGGAGAAATTCTTCACGAGAAGTTCGTTGATCAGGATTCCAAGCTCGGTCGGGTGGAATCTTTTAGTCTCAAGTCGGACATAGTCTCTATCCTGAATTGTGCTCAATATGGCCGCATAGGTGGAGGGTCTTCCTATCCCTTTCTCCTCTAACTCTCTGACAAGCGTGGCCTCCGAAAATCTCGGCGGCGGCTGTGTAAATTTCTGTTCCGGCGTCAGGGAGAGAAGAGAGAGTGTCTCACCATCCTGAACTTCGGGCAGTGATCTGCCTGAACCATTCTCATCTTCCGCGCTGTCTCTTGTTTCAGTGTAAACAACGGTAAATCCCGCGAATTTCATAATGGCGCCCTGTGCCCTGAAGAGATAGCTTCCCACTGATATATCGATGGTTGTCTGATCAAAGATTGCGGGATTCATCTGGCTTGCCACAAAGCGATTCCAGATGAGTTGATAGAGGCGAAACTGGTCACTGCTTAAATACTGCCTGATCTCTTTTGGTTTATAGAGCATGGATGCGGGTCTTATCGCCTCGTGAGCATCCTGGGACTTACGTGGAGATTTAAATATTCTGGCCTTTGCGGGGAGAAACTCCTTCCCGTAGTTTTCACCTATATGACTCCTTGCCTCGGCAAGCGCCTCCGCCGCTATGCGGAATGAATCGGTTCTCATATAGGTAATAAGTCCCACAGGACCTTCTTTCCCGAGTTCTATCCCCTCGTACAGTTTCTGGGCGACACTCATCGTCTTTTTTGCCGGAAAATTGAACCTTCTTGACGCTTCCTGCTGAAGTTTGCTTGTGGTAAATGGCGGAGAGGGAGATCTTTTAGTCTCCTTTTTTTCTATTTTACTGACGATAAATGGGGAAGACCTGAGGTTTTTTAGAATGCTGTTTGTCTGGGCTTCGTTTTTTACCTTTGCCTTTTTCCCGTTGATCTTGATAAGTCGCGCCTCAAACTGAGGCGGGTTTGAACCTTCCAAGAGCGCTGTGATATTCCAGTACTCCTCCTGGACAAACTTTCGTATCTCTTCTTCCCTGTCGCATATTATCTTTACCGCCACCGATTGGACCCTTCCTGCGGAAAGCCCCCATTTTACCTTTTTCCAGAGTATCGGGCTGATCTGGTATCCGACAAGTCTGTCTAATATGCGCCGCGTCTGCTGCGCTTCGTATTTGTTATAATCAAGCTTTAAGGGGTTGCCGATTGCTTTCAGTATGGTGCTTTTGGTCAGGTCATTAAAGAGAACACGATATATATTTTTCTTATTTGCGCCTATCTCTTCAGCAACATGCCAGGCGATAGCTTCTCCTTCTCTGTCTGGATCGGGCGCAAGATATATGTTATCCACGTTCTTTGCCGCCTTTTTCAGGTTAGAGACCACTTTTTTCTTCTTTTCGATGATATCATAGGTCGGTTCAAAACCGTTTTTGATATCAATGCCGAGGATTTTCCTGGGAAGATCTTTCACATGTCCCACAGTGGCCATAACATCGTAGCCGGCCCCGACATATTTCTTGATTGTCTTCACCTTTGTGGGTGATTCAACGATTATAAGTGTGCCTGACATAATTATTCCTTTCGGGGTTCAGAGGTTCAAGGTTCAAGGTTCAAGGTTCAGAGGTTAGAAAAACAGTCAACCCTTGAACCCCTGAACCCCTGAACCTTTTTTAAATATCTTTCCCGGGAGTTGCTCGATGTGTCCCTGCATCTCAAGGGTTAAGAGAGTACTTAAAACATTGGCGGCCTTAAATCCCGTTGCCGCTATTATCGCGTCTACACCCATCTGTTTTTTGGAGATAAGCTTTAATATGGCGCTCTGGGTGCCATCCAGATCGCTTGGGAATCCCCCCCGACCCCCCTTTGGTAAAGGGGGGTGAGAGGATTTTTTTCCCTTTATCAGGGGTGTGTCAGGAGACATTCCCCCCTTTTTTAAAGGGGGGCCAGGGGGGATTTTACCCTGCTTCCTGACCACCGATTTGTTATCTACCTGGGGAAGTATCTCTTCCAGAATATCGTTTATATTTTCTATAAGCTTTGCGCCCTGTCTTATCAGTTTGTGGCCTCCCCTGGATCCGGGTGAATCAATGCTGCCGGGAACCGCAAATACCTCTCTTCCCTGTTCCAATGCGAGTCTCGCGGTTATCAGAGAACCGCTTTTATCACCTGCTTCCACGATGACCACACCAAGGGAGAGGCCGCTTATGATCCTGTTTCTTGCCGGAAAATTCGGTCCGTTGGGTGGAGTTGTGAAGGGGAATTCAGTGATGACAGCTCCATTATCGGAGATTTTTTCAAGGAGTTTTTTGTTTTCCGGCGGATAAACTATGTCGATACCGGATCCCAGGACGGCTATTGTTCTTCCCTTTCCGGCAAGCGCTCCTCTGTGCGCAGCAGAATCGATCCCTCTTGCCAATCCGCTGACAATGGTAATTCCACGAAGAACAAGCTCACGGGAGAGTCGCTCCGCGGTAAATTTGCCATAGGCGCCGGCCATCCTCGAGCCAACGACGGCGATATTAATGTCCTCTTCAATCAGGGTTCCTTTCACATAAAGAAGAGGCGGAAAATCATATATATTCAAAAGGTTTTTGGGATATAATGAATTGTTTGCCGTTAAAATTGAGACGTTTGACCTGCCGGTTTGTTCAATTTCTTTATCTACCCTTTGCCAGTCATTGAATTTTTTGATTTTAAGGGCGGTTTTCCAGCCGATGCCCGGAACTCTCTTCAGCGTATCAGCCGCTTCTGCGTTGAAGACATTTTTGGGAGATCCGAAGACCTCGATAAGGTTTTTAAAACCTATATTCCCCACGCCGTCAACAAACTTTAGGGCCAGCCAGTATTTCAGGTCATCATCCATTTCGCGGGAAAGATATATCGGATAATCGGAAGGTGTCAAGTGTTTTCAGTTGCGTTAACCGCTGAGACCGCTGAGACCGCAGAGATGACAAAACAGTTAAATAGGATTACAGAAGCGGTTATCAAAGCGGCAAGCGAAGCAACTTTAGCTCTTGATTTACAAAAATAGTTTCTCTGCGCTCTCTGCGGTGAACGGTTTCTAAAAATCTTTGCGTTTTCGGCGGCGTTGGGTTAAAAACATGTACGAAGGCTGAAGGAAGGGAAAAGATGAACGTCCAACATCGAACACCGAACATCCAACGTCGAATGAAAAACAAACACCCAATACCGAACATTCAACAGCTGTAACTGTTCACTCCCACCCCTCCTGATTTTGAGGGGGGGGAGTGAGTGGTTGCAAACAGATATTTCTTTATCTTTTCCCATTCAACATTCGATGTTGGACGTTCGATGTTCAATGTTCATTCTTTTTGGTAAGCCTTCAGCCTAAACAACCTAATAAAGCGGAGTCGTGATGTTCAGATATATTTGTATTTTTTTCCTGATCTTGTTGGCTGCCGGCCCACGCGGCGCCGTGGGGTCGGATAAAGCCACACTCGGCGTCTCGATCAATGTTGTTGAAGAAACCCGGAAAACATTTGATGTGGCGGTAAAAAAGATTAAACTTGAGGCGGAGTCAGATCTGCTGCAGGCAGGTTCAAAGCGCCTTTTCAAGGCTGTTGGTTACTATTCCGACGGTTCGGAAAGGGATATCACAGATGCGTCGGAATGGACATCGGTAAATGACGGAGCAGGTCGGTTTGCCGGAGGGGAAGCGCTTGTCGGGGAGGCGGAGGGAAGCGCACTTGTCTTTGCAAAATCGAATAATATCAGGAGCGGCGCTGTAAGGATTAAAATGGAGCCCGCGACCCGGCCGGCGTTAAAGGTATCTCCGCTTAAGATTGATCTTGGCGCTGTTGAAAGAAATAAAAGCAGGGAGTTCTCTATATCCATTAAGAATATCGGCCCAGGCGTTCTCAGGTGGGAGATTGGGAGCGATGCTTCGTGGCTGGCGGCAAACCATGATTTGTCCCGGGATGCCTACGCGCTCTGGCTGAAAACATGGGCGAAAAACATATC
>JAUWNZ010000277.1 GCA_030612385.1 Pseudomonadota bacterium
ACTCCCAAGACTAACGGGAGGAACGGGGAAGATCGGCATACGCCTTTCCAGCAATATTATTGCGTCTCAACTGGCAAAAACCCTCTCAAATCCCATCACCGCCACCAGCGCCAACCCGTCCGGGGCGGGAGAATGTATATCGGCCGATGAGGTAATCGACTGCCTGAAGGATAAGATAGATGCGATAATCGACGGCGGGCGCACACCCGGCGGATTGGGATCGACGATCGTAGATGTGACAACCGATCCGGTAACTGTCCTGCGAGAGGGTATCATACCTTCGTCCTCTATTCAGACAGACGTGAGTTTTTTGCAAGCTCAACTATGAACTCATCAGCTTCTTTGGAAGGATTAGTGAAAACTATCATAAAAGGGATGTTCCCCTGGGGGGAAACGCTGTTGGGAACATCACTCCCGCCGGGAGTGGACAATTTTTCCGCAATCTCCTTTTCCGTCAGGCTACTCAATTCTTCATCGGTCAGGATATTCCCGCAATAGGACTCCATCATATCCAGGACTTTCCCGGATTCATTTAATATTTTCCCACGCACCTTTACCCTGAGGATCGGATAGTCATACCTGTTAACAGCAACACCCTCTATTACGAGAACTTCCCCTAATATCCAATTCTTGGCGTAGCGCTCTTTGACATTTAAAAACCCAACCTTTACCACTGTTTCATTTGTGGTTTTACCGTTACCTTTTAGTCTGCCCAATGACATATAGGGAGAAACTTTATCCAGGATTTGTTTCCTTGCCTGTGGAAAGAACCAGAGATAAACGCCTCCCAACACAAGAATTACGATTAGAGCATAAGCAAGCGCTTTTTTCGGTGTCCACAAGCTCTTTTCCTTTCTCCTGCTTGCTTTTTCTTCATCATCCTCTTCCGCCCCTTCCGGGAATTCATCAAAGACGGGGGTCTCCTTCCCAATTTCCCGCCCTGCTTTATCATCATCCGCGCTGTCAAACAGGGCAATATCTTCTTCCCTGGAAGGATTTTTCTGGAAAAACAAGTGCTTACAACGACTACACCTGACCCATACCCCATCTCCCTCCATCAGAGACTCGTCAAACCTGTATTTCGTTTGGCACTTTTCACACTCGATTATCATTATTACTCCTCTATCACACATACATCCGGCAAAAAGCGCCACTTTTCGTTAAAATCGATCCCATATCCCACAACAAACCCCTCTTCAGTTAGTGTGAAGCCCACATAATCCGCCTCAAACTCAATCTCTCTCCTATACTTTTTATCCAGGAACACACATACTTTCAATGAGTCAGGCTTCCTCTCTTTCAACCTGTCAGACAGGAGAGATAATGTAAGGCCGGTGTCCACGATATCTTCTATTATCAGAATGTTTTTCCCCTTAACAGGTGTTTCGATATCTTTTTTAATGATTATTTCTCCCGAGCTTACCTTTCCGGAACCATAGCTCGATACCCTGACAAAATCCACAGTACATGGTATGCTGATACATCTTATCAGGTCTGCCATAAAGACAAAAGCGCCCTTGAGGACACAAACCAACATTAACTCTTTTCCCTGATAGTCCCTGGAAATAATACCGGCGAGCTCCCCTACCCTCTCTGCTATCTCCTCTTTGCTATATAGAACCTTTACCACATCCATCAAATCTTCCCCTTCCGAGTTCAAAATACGTAACTACTCAGGTAGTCAGGCTGAAGCTGTTGTAGGCTGAGTAGTTGCTTTTATGATTATTTGGCCACCGATCTATGCGGATTATCACTGATATTTTTTCTTTTATTGTAACTACTCACGTAGTCACGTGATTTTTTTATATTTAAACCTATCTGCGTTCATCTGTGTGAATCTGTGGCTGAGTAGTTACCATTTTGGAATTATAATCACAGAGCAAAAAGGTCTGGAAATGCGAAAGAGTGGGGCCTTACCACTTCAAGTGAGAAGGAACCATAATTTTAATCCTGCTCTTCTGACCAATCAATCCTTTTGCTACTACCCATCTACAGGGAAAACTTCAGGGAAACGTTGAATCATGTAGCTTCTCACAAACTTTTCAATCTCCGCCGCAGTGGGAAAAGTCATCACTTTCTTTAAAAGCTCCTTAGATTCTCTCATGGTCGAATTGCGTATGATCTTTTTTACACGTGGTATGGCCATGGAAGTTATGCTCAATTCATCCAGTCCAAGGCCGAGAAGAATCGCTGTATAAGCGGGTTCTCCCGCCATCTCCCCGCACAT
>JAUWNZ010000082.1 GCA_030612385.1 Pseudomonadota bacterium
AAGAGAATGTCAAAGGCTTTTGCGAATGAAGAAGCCGAGGCCGAAGCATTTGCTGACTTTGCTATGAAGGGTGTTAATCCTAAAGCGTTTATAAAAAGGCAGTTTGACAGATTAAAGAGACTTTTCAAACTTATACGCAACGCTTTACAGGGCAAGGGATATTTCTCCCCGGAGGATGTGTTTGAGAAACTGTACGCAGGCGGATATGAAATGCAACCTGCTACTAAGGAGGGGGTTAAACTTTCTAAAGCACAGAAGATGCTTGCAGAGGGTAAGGGGACGAGCTTCAGTATTGAACACAAAGAAGGATTTAAAGAAACCTCAAAGAATTTCGAGTCATACATGGAAGATTATATCAAGAAATCACGGGTACAACGGGCTGCTGACGAGGGGTTAAAAGAGGTAGCACCAGAAAGACAGGAAGTAGTTAAAAAGATTCTTCTCGATGATATAGTTTCTTTTGTGAAAAAACCTGAGCATGTTAAGATTTTAAAGGGAAAACCGGATTTTAAAGTTATCGAAGATTTAATTGCTTCCCCTGAATTTCAATTTGAAAAAATACCGGCAGCTCAAAGAGTTTTTGAAAGCAGTTGTAAACGAAGGGAAGATACTTATGAGTTTCAAAAAAGTTTACTTGAGATGGGAGATAAAGCCGACTTAATACTGCCACTGGAAGAACTTGAAAAAAATAACCCTGAAGAACATGCAAAACTTGTTAGCTTTGTTCATACCTCGAAAAATGAATTAACACTGAATGATTTAAAAGATTTTTCCTTTGAAGCAAGGGAGGCGTGGCACGCATGGAATAGAGCTGTTATTGCGCCATTTGAGCAGGGGACAGATTTAATGAATGCGTTCAGGCAGCTTAAAAAAGAAAATAAGCTGGAATATAAACGATTACAACGGGCAATCGTTAAGGCCGACATAAACAAAATTGCCCTTTCAACAAAACAATTAAAAGCAAAAGGTTTTTCCGACCTGGCAATTACGGCATGGTTAGGGCGGAGAGAGCAGATTAACCTTGGGCTTGATATGTCTATAAATGAAATCAGGACAGAAATTATAGCCTATGAAAGATTGGGTGAAAAACCTCCGCCCATTGTTACAACAGTTAATGACGTGAAGCATGAAATAAGCCTGTATGAAGCTCTTAAAGTGATGGGGGACGCAAGAGACTATTACAGCCCACGAAACAGAGAATCAGGGAAATGGCAGGTTTTCATAAAAAACAAGGCGGGGAACGATATTTATTTCTTTTCCGACATGCCGATGGTTGCATTAAAAAGATATGTTGCTCTTAAATATCCTGAATCCGAAGGATTTAGACCCACCATTGAGAAAGCACGGAAACTAAGCGAAGATGTTTTTGAAGGCGATAAAAAAATACAGAACGTTCAACAGATAGTCAACAACTCTCTTGAAGCAATAGGCAAGCAAACAAATGCTACTCTGGGAGATTTCAATATAGAAAGCGAATGGGGGACAACAAAAGATGGCAAAAAGGAATGGACTTTAACCGCTCCGTTTGACAGCAAACATAATGAAGTATTTAAAAAATTTAACGGCAGGTATTATGCCGATAAATGGCATTTCGTGGGAGCGGAGAAAGACATTGAGAACCGTCTTGCAAGAGCAATAGGACGAATAAATAAATCGCACCTTGATGCTCAACATGCTTTTGCTGAAGATCTTGCCATGCGTATTGCCAACACCTTTGAGGCCAGAGGATTTTTGAGGCATAAAATAGGAAGATCGGAAGCGGTTGGCAAAGACGTTGTCTTGGGGTTTGAAGAAGACCCGATTTTAAACGCTGTTCAATATGTTATGGGAATTGCTGGCGGAACTTCAAAGCGACTTGCAGCAGAAAGAATGATGAAAGCCTTTACCGGGACTGATATTTCATGGAAGGATTTTCAGAAAGATACCCCGGATGCCGAATATAAAGATTATATCAAAATGACTAAAGAAAGAGGCATAAGCGCAAAAGACCAGGAAAACGCTTTTAATTCTGTACGCAAATACATAACTGAGAATTTAAGAAACGTTGAAAGAACCGACAAGATTGTAGGGGTTTTTAGAAGCCTTGCGGTCTTAAAATATCTTGGATTTAGAGTTCCTTCGGCAATAGTTAATGCAACTGTTTTGGTAACGTCTCTTCCTGCAACAATGAATTCGGAGGCAAATATCCCGATTCATAAAACATATAAAAACATAGCCAGCGCAGCAGGGGCATATAAAACCTATATCTTCGGGGACAAAGCCGCTTTACCGGCATGGCAAGTTGATCTTTTTGACAGAATAAGAAATAAAGGATGGCATCAATCGCAATTCAATCAGGAGGCTCTTTCAGACCTTCAGTCAACATTTGGCCGGACGTATCATCAGCTTCTTGAATATAGTATGTATATGTTTGGTATGACCGAGCAATTAAACAGGGTTAGTTCAATTGCCGGAACGTATATGGCCTTAAATAAAGGCGGGAAAATCAATGAAGAACATTTGGCTTTAGCAAAAAAGGTATCGGACATCGCTAACGGCGTATATGGCAAGGAAACTTATCCTGTTATGGCTCAAGGCAAAGGCCTTGGAGCGCAGGTCTTTAAGCTGTTTTATGTTTTTTCCAAGTTTTCCCATACCTATTTACAAAACATGTATAAAATGGGCAAGGGGACAACGACCGCTTATTCTGCGCAGGATTATGTAATAGCAAGGCGGAAGCTCCGGGCTTTAAGTTATATGATGTTTGCTCCAGCCGTTTTAGGAGGTACAGCCGCTATCCCCGGTTGGTCTTTATTGATGATGATCCTTAAAAAAGTTTTTGGCGGAGACGATCCCGAAGAAGCCATGTATAAAATGGTTGAGGATAACTTTGGTACAACCGGCGAGAACATTGCAAGATTTGGACTGCCTGGAGCGGGAGAACATGGATTTACGATTAAACACTCTCTGGCAATCGATGTGTCGGAAATGCCAACTAAAATTATGGAGCTTTTTGGAGCACCGGGGAGCGTTATAACCGATGTTTATAAAGGTTTTGACGAGTTGGGGCAAGGACATTACGGCAAATTCATGGAGTACGCCTCTCCTTCTGCAACAGGAAGGCCGTTTAAGGCATATCGAGAATATACGGAAGGGGTTAGGACTCGAACGGGATCAAAAGTTTTTGTCGGAAAAGAACAGATAAAGGCCGATCCAATCGACACTTTCTTTACTGCGCTTGGTTTTAATGCCACCAGAATAGCAAAACTAAAGGGAAAACGATGGCATAAATTGAAAATCGAGCAAAAATATTCTAAAATGAGACAAGCGGTAAATGAAATGTACAAAGATTATATGACATTATCAGTTGCTAAAAGAACAAAAAGCGAATATAGTAAAATTAAAAAAGCACAGAGAGAATACAACGAAAGAGTTTTAGCGAAGGGATTGAAAAGGAAAGTGCCGAAAATAACAAATGACTCTTTAACTCGTGTTTGGGAGCGAAGTAAAAATCCGACTTCGGCTGATATTAACTGGAATCAAAATCACGAAGAAACATCTAACTGGCAGAAAACAGACTGGCAAAAATCAAACTGGCAAAAACCAAAGTTTGGTACAAAATCAGACTGGCAGAAATCAAAGTTTTAGGATTGCTAATTATTGTGGTTACTTTTATAACAGCAGAAGACGGAAGATTCCTTATTACGGAAAGCGGGAACTTCCTCATACTGGATAAGAGCGTTTATGCTGAAAGCAGAAAGAGGTTTACGGTATTGGCACGAACATCTAACTTTGAAGCGCAAAGCCGAATAAAGAGGTTTACGACTTTACCCAGAATAACGAAATTTAAAGGAAATTAGTTATGCTAAAAGTGAGCCCAAGACCAGAATTAGATGTGATGACTTTAGGAGAAGAATACGCCTATGAGTTAGATGTTACAAAGGAACTTGGAACAAAAACCGTTGCTTCATATACCTGTAAAATTTATAACAGTTCTGACGTAGAAGTTACATCAACATTCGGGGGCGGGAGTTCAATCTCATCTGGTTTTATCACATTCGGGATTAAAGCTACGTCCGTAGGGAAATATAAGCTGATATTTATTGTAACTTGTAATGAGATGCTTCCTGACTCCGTAACACCCTACCAATTCTATGTCGTCCTTTCGGTATCTATTGAGTAGGGAGATGTTATGTGATTAAATAACGAAACGGCAGAAAATCTGGGCCCGAGGTAAAACATGGGAACTGTAATCTTAGCTGATGTAACTGAACTAACCACGGTGAAAATATCGGAACTTCCAGAATTGCCTGGGGTAACTGATACCGATATACTCCCTGTTGTAGATATCGATACGGCAGTAACAAAGAAAATAAGTAGGCAGGATTTCCTAAACACCGCGGATATTGATGGAGGTTCATGGTGATAAATAATTTAACAAAAAGGAGATTGAAAAATGGCGAATCTTATAAAAGTGAAAGGCGGAATAGCATCAGGACTGCCAGCGTTAAATGACAGAGAACCTGGTTGGACTACTGATACTTTCAAACTGTATGTAGGTCAGGGAGGCGCATCAAAACTGGTAGGTGAAGCGGACTTTTTAAAATTGTCTGGTGGGTCTTTAACTGACTTTTTAACCCTCCATGCTGACCCAACAAGTGCTCTACACGCGGTAACGAAGCAGTATGCTGATGCATTAGCATGTGGAGTAGATGTTAAGGATTCCGTAGATGTAGCGACAGCAGCTGCATTGCCTGATGTTACAGCAGGGGGTACTGGAATTGGTAAGACATTAACGGCAGATGCAGTGGGAGTCTTAACAGTTGATGGTGTTGTTACAGTCCAGAACGACCGTATTCTTGTTAAGAATCAAGCAGCAGGAGCTGACAATGGTATTTACAAAGTTACTACTGAGGGAACAACAGAAGTTGCTTTTGTCTTAACAAGAGCTACAGATGCTGATGCTGACGCAGAAGTAACCGCTGGAATGTACGCCTTTGTGGAAGAGGGTACAGCGAATGCCGATGCTGGGTTCGTCTTAAATACTAATGATCCCATTACAGTTGATACTGCGGCTCTTGCGTTCACACAATTTACTGGTGCTGGACAGATAGTAGCTGGGACTGGTTTAACAAAGACAGGCAATACTCTTGATGTTATAGGTACAGCAAGTCGTATAGTTGCAAACGCTGATAGTATAGATATTGATGCAGCTTATGTAGGGCAGGCTTCAATAGTCACTCTTGGCACTATCACAACAGGTGGGTGGAACGCCACTGCCATACCTGTAGCAAAAGGTGGAACGGGCAGTGCTTACTTTACAGTTGCCGGCCCAACTGTAGAAAGAACTTATACCTTTCCTGATGCTGCTGCTACAATATTAAGCGATGCAATGACAGTGGATGGAGGTACCTGGTGATGGAAGATAATTGGCAAGAAGCTGAAATGGGGCAGAAGTCTAAGTCTATACCTGCTCTTACAACTGATGACTTGGTTTTGTGGATAGGAGAGTATGCGATCAAAGAGAAGCAGCAGGGAAGGACATCTGCTTTTCAACAGGAGAAAATTCAGGCTCTTGAGAGCGAAGTGCTTAAGGCTAAGTCTGTCTCTGGAGGATCAAATACAAAGATTGAGAAACTCACAGCAGAAAATAGTAAGTTGAAAACAGAGACTATAGGCCTTACTGCAAGCCTTGAAACAGTACGAAATGAATCACATCCCCGTATTGTGCAGCTTGAAGAGCAGATTCATATCATTGCTCTGGAAAGGGATAATTTATTAGGAGAGTTGACTGAGATTAAGAAAAAGAAAAAGAGGAAGTGATGGCAAATACTCTAAAAATAAAGCGTGGTACAAAGGCAACCATTCCTACTCTCGCAGCGGGTGAACCTGGGTAGGTGACGGACACACATGAGCTTTTTGTTGGAGGTGGAGCTACGAATTATTTAGTAGGAGGCGAAAAAATAACAACCATAGCCTCTTACGCCACCCCAACGCCTACCGGTGGAAGCACAAGAAATTTGTTCACCGTTACAGCTCTTGCTGTAGATGCTACTTTTGCTGTCCCTTCGGGGACTCCGGCGAATGGGAATAAATTGATTATAAGGATACTTGATAACG
>JAUWNZ010000268.1 GCA_030612385.1 Pseudomonadota bacterium
CCCTCAAGATATTGTATTATGCCTCTGACAATCCATGGGCGCCCCAAACCCCCTCTACCCACCATCACGCCGTCACAACCGGTCACATCCAGCATCCTTCGGGCATCTTCAGGACTTCTTATATCTCCATTCCCCACAACAGGTATATCCAAATCTCTCTTCATTTTTCCTATAAGACTCCAGTCTGCGGCGCCGCCAAATCGCTGACTCACAGTACGAGGGTGCAAGATCACAGCGTCTACGCCACAATCCTGAGCAATTCCGGCTATCCTTAGAGTATTTATTTCATCATGATTCCAGCCTGAACGCAGCTTAATCGTCAAGGGTAAGGGCGTAGCCTCTCTTGCCCGACGCAATACAAGCGCAACTTTCAAAGGGTTCCTCATCAAGGCACCGCCGGCTCCGGTTTTTAAAACTTTTTTTACGGGACAACCCATATTAATATCTACGAGATCGACTCCCCTGTCCGTTACCATCCTTACTGCCTCGGAAATTATGCCGGGATCAGAACCAAATATCTGCACGCCAAGAGGTTTATCATCGGATGACGATTCGAGATACCGATAGCTCTTTTCCGTTCCCATAACCAGTCCATTGGCGCTTATCATCTCGGTAAAGGCCATGGCGCAACTGAATCGCCTGACAAGTAATCTGAAGGCCAGGTCTGTAATCCCGGCCATAGGCGCCAGGAATACGTTATTCCTTAGCGATAATTTGCCTATCTTCATTCCGAGTCCTTCACACCTCTTGCTCGTGATCTGTCTATCACAGCCTTATGACAGCTTTCAGCTTTTCGATGAGGAGCATATTTTGTTCATGTCTTTTCACTGCTACCCTGAAATAACGATCCCCAAGGCCCTGAAAATTACTGCAATCTCTTATCAATATTCCTTCTTGAGCAAGACGATCTCTGAGCCCCGTAGAATTCAGACCAATCCCGTCGCCCATGAAAACGAGGGAAAAGTTTGCCGCGCTTCCAAAGGCGCTCAACCCTGGAATCTCGTTTAAGGCATTTTTCAAGAATTTCCTCTCGGATGATATATATTGCCTCGTTTCCCTGATATAATCTCCATCTACAAGGGCGCTAACCGCCGCCTTTTGTGCCAGCGAGTTTACCGTCCATGGTGGTTTATATTCCCTGATTTTTTTGATGCACGGCGCTGAAGCCATTACGTAACCCACCCGGAGTCCGGGAATACCGAAAAACTTTGTCATTGATCTCAGCACTATCAGATTGGGAAACCTGAAAATCTCTTCTTTAACAGATTCCTCCTCCACAAAATCTATGAAGGCCTCGTCAATTACCGCAAGCGCTCCGATCTCATCGGCACACGCCACAACCCTGCACAAATCATTCTTTGGGGTTAAAATACCGGTGGGATTTGCCGGATTGCAGAAATAGACGATATCGAAACCTTCCCTCAGGCATTTGCAAAGACGGTCGATATCAACGGTAAAATCGTTTTCTTCCTCCGCCTGGAAATACGATACCTTGGTCCCGCTTATTGCAAGCCCCTTTTCATATTCACTGAAGGCAGGGGTAACAATGAGGGCCTTTTTCGGCTTGAATACCACAGGTATCCAGTACATAAATTCGGTGGAGCCATTCCCCACAAGGATAGAATTCTGATCAATACCGTGGTATTTCGACAATCCTGAAATAAGATCAAACGAGTCGATATCAGGATAATTTAAGACGGAATCGAATTCCTTTATTACCGCATCACGCAGGCCGGGCGGATAGCCCAACGGGTTTATATTAGCGCTGAAATCTACAATCTTATCCTCATCGATTCCGTGTATTCTGGAAATTTCACCGACGTTACCGCCATGATCTCTTTTTATCATCGAATCATCCATAGAGCAGTTATACAGGCAAAGGTCATCAAGGCAGATGATGCAAACATTATGACCCATGCCTTTTTTACATCTTTTTTGTTCATTTCTTTTATCCTGTCACCAATCGTGGGTTTACAGGTAATTTCTCCAAAATATTGTATCTCGCCACCAAGCTGTATGCCGAGGGATCCGGACACTGCGGCCTCCGGTATGCCGCTGTTGGGGCTTGAGTGATTTCTGCCGTCCCTTCGCATAATTTTCCAGGAATCCCTCCAGTTTAATCTCAAAATAAAAGAGGTTATCACGATAATAATCCCAGTAAGTCTCGCAGGTATCCAGTTGAGGATATCGTCCATCTTTGCTGAAAAGGCGCCAATATCCCTGTATCTGTCGTTTTTATATCCGACCATGGAATCAAGGGTATTGACCGCCTTGTATGCCATGGCAAGGGGAACGCCGCCAATGGCCAGGTAGAACATGGGGGCTATAATGCCATCAGACAGGTTTTCCGA
>JAUWNZ010000044.1 GCA_030612385.1 Pseudomonadota bacterium
GGCGCTTTTCGACAGTTTCTCCGAAATACTGAATCGTACTGAACCCAAGGCGGTGATAGACCTCTACTGCGGAGTGGGCACTCTTGCGTTCACCGCGGTAAAGGCCGGAGCGAAAGCAGTATTGGGCATAGATACAGACAAGCGCGCGATCAAAGCGGCAATACGCAACGGGCGGACCCTGGATCTTGCTCCAGTGGTGTTCCAACATGGTTACGCGGAGGATCTACTGGAAGAAGCGCTGGGCAAGGTCGATGTCAAGGGCACGGCGGTGATACTCGATCCGCCGCGTGCCGGGTTGGCGAAGCGGGTGGCCGAGATTTTGGCCGGAAAGCAACCGCGTGATATTATCTATGTGTCATGCGCGGCAGACACCATGGCGCGTGACGTTAAGTTTCTGACCGCCCACGGCTATCGACTTATAGACACGGGGCTCGTGGACATGTTCCCACGCACCGTATATTTCGAATCTATCACACACCTGAGCTTATCCCCCTGAGTCTCCGGCTTCGCGGAGGTCTATCGGGGTCGGGCGGTTCAATAACATGCCCCATGTTCACTCCTCCCTTCGGACTCTTCATGTCATGAGAACTCATTGATGCTCCTCCCCTGTTCTGTGTTCGGCCCTTCACCATGTCCCTGGCATTAGGCTAATATGGCCTATGCTGACTTCAGACGGTCTCTCGCGATTCCGCCCTTGCCTTCGGCTAATACTTCTGGTAACTTACTAAAACTTTAGCGACGTATCAGGAAGAACAAGTACAAAAATCAATTAAAGAGATAAAAAAATGGGGGACAAACATGAATCGAATATCGGCAGTAATTTGTATAATACTATCATTAAGTATTGGAGGATGTGCTACCACTGGTGGTGTTAAAACCCCGGAGGAAAAACGCCAGTCAATTCTCACCATGAAAAATGAAGTCCTGTCAGATCTTTATAAATTAAAACCGGATATTAAATCTCAAATTTCCAGTGCCCCGGGTTATGCTGTATTCAGCAACATTAATATCAATATCATTTTTGCCAGTTTCGGTGGCGGATATGGTGTGGTCAAAAATAATAAGACTGGCAAACACACGTTTATGAAAATGGGTGAGGTTGGTATCGGTTTAGGCCTCGGCGCTAAAGACTTCCGTGCAGTTTTCGTATTCCATAGCGCCGATACCATGAAACGTTTTGTAGAGCATGGCTGGGCTTTCGGGGCTCAAGCTGATGCGGCAGCTAAGGCTGGTGAGAAAGGTGCTGCTGTTGGGGGTGAGGCTACTATCGATAATATCACTATATATCAGCTAACAGAGACTGGTTTAGCTCTTCAGGCAACGGTTAAGGGTACGAAATACTGGAAGGATGATTCGTTAAATTAACTTATTAAAGCATAACGAGTCATAAACCCGATCCCTAATAGCTCGCTTACAGAGGCCGGTTAATAATCGTTATGAAGGTTAAATAATGAAAGGAAAACCTGGCATTAAGGGCTACTTCGACATTGAAATTCAGTCTGTTCAATTATCACCATATAAAACCTTTTGAACGTTACACATCTCTTATGGCGAAGTGAGCTCGTCTGTTTTTTGCCCAGGCCTCTTCGTTGTGTCTTGGATCAACCGGGCGTTCCTCACCGTAGCTGATGGTACTCATACGGCTTGCCGCGATACCGAGGTCAATCATGCATGCTTTAGCGCTCTCCGCGCGTCGCGCCCCGAGGGCAATATTATACTCGGTCGTTCCACGATCGTCACAGTGACCTTCAATCATAACCTTAACATCGGGATTTTCCTGGAGCCACGCGGCTTTTTTCTTCAACACCTCCCGCGTTTCAGGAAGGATTACCGCTTTATCAAACTCAAAACGAATGTCTTCGCTCAGAAATATATTTCTTGCCGCTATATTCTCGCGTTGCTTAGCTTCTTCCTGAAGGCGTTTCTCCTCGATTAGCTTTTGCTCTTCCAGTTGCGCCTTCTTTTCGGCAGCCATTTTTTCCGCATTCTCGTCTGCCTGGGTCACCGTAGCCTCCGGTTTAATCGCCCCGGTTTTCTCAGCACATGATACGGTAAATAGCAGGCAGGAGATTATCAGCAGCATGGCAAAACAGACACATGACCTTTTAAACATATATCTCCATCTCCTTTCGTAAACCACTATGGTCTTAATACCGGCAGTTTTCAAGAAAATGGGGAGAATAAAAATACCTCCCCTTTTCTTTACGCCCGCACCGATAGAGTTTATTCCTCTTTTTGTTCGATGATCGATTTAATGATTCCCGATAACTTATCACATTCTATGATCACCTGACTGCCCACGACAATGTCCTTAGTGTTCACATCCTGACCCGCGGTCAAAGTTACCGCCTTGCCGGATTCCTTCTCTATTACCGTAACTTCTCCGCTATCAGGATTTACGGCGCTTATCGTACCTGCCACCTTCATCACCTCTGTCTCCTTTACTTCCTGGGAGATTGCCACTCCCGCAAAAGAGAGCATAAATATGGCGGCAACCAACATGAAAGCCAACTTACTCGACGCCAATTTTTTCATCATTTTCTTTTTCTCCTTTGTGATTATTTTGAAAATCGTCGGTTTTTTTAATTATCACTGATTATTATTGTGAGACATTACCACCTTTTTCCTGTTCCTCCTGGGGCTGTCTTTCTGCCGGGGCAATGGGAGTTTCCCTGGAAGGGACAGTCTCCTCAACCCGCGGTGTTATCTTCTCCATCTCTGCGGGCGGGGAACTCCCCTCATCCTTGCAACCAGCAAGACCACCCACAAAACCAAGGCACATGATCACCGCAAAAAACGTACACATAAACCTTTTCATCCTTTACCACCTCCTTTTCTCGTAAATATTCTCTCATAAATATTAGCAAAGGACGTGCCAAATGGAAGCGCTTGAACCAATATATTGAATTTAAAAGGTTTCTTGAAAAGAGAGATAATATTGAGAAGAATTTTTGAAGGGTTTTTCCTACAGGGGAAGATGGGGTAAATCTTAATTTATGGGCTGCACCACCTGTAGATTCCGCATTCTTATATGCAGGTTATTTCATACACTTTATTCGGATCTCTTAAAATCTGCTGCCTTTAGATTGTGCTTTTTCATCAGGTCATAGACGTCGGATCGGTACATTCCGGCGAGTTTTGCCGCCCTGCTCACATTGCCTCCTGTAAGCGACATGAGATTGGTGATGTAGTTTCTCTCGAACTCAAATTTGGCTTCTTTCAAAGATATCAGATTGCTCGCCTCAGGGCTCCTTGTCTGGAGAATCAGATCTTCATCGATTATATCCCTTGTGGTCATAGCCGAGGCATATTCAAGGGTGTTTTCCAATTCTCTTACGTTGCCGGGCCAGTCATAAGACATGAGTTTCTGGAGGGCAGACGTGGAAATCCCGTTTATCTCTTTTTCCATCTTCCCGGCAAATTTCCTTATAAAGTGATCAGTCAGAGGGGGAATGTCTTCTTTCCTTTCTCTCAGAGGAGGCAGATAAATGGGTATAACATAGATACGATAAAAGAAGTCTTCGCGAAACCCTCCTTTTTTTACCTCATCTTCCAGTTTTTTATTGGTGGCCGTTACTATCCTTACGTCTACATCCGCCAGTTTTTCTCCGCCCAGGGGGTAGAACTGCTTTTCCTGGAGCACACGAAGCAGTTTTACCTGCATTGCTTCCGGCATCTCAGAGATTTCGTCAAGGAAAATAGTGCCTCCACTGGCCTGCGCGAAAAATCCTTTCTTGTCCCTGATGGCGCCTGTGAATGCGCCCCTAATGTAGCCAAACATCTCACCTTCAAGCAATCCTTCGGGAATAGCGGCACAATTTACCGCCACAAAAGGTTTATCCTTTCTGGAACTCAGGAGATGCAGAGACTTGGCTATAAGCTCTTTGCCGGTGCCGCTCTCTCCGTAGATAAATACATTGGAATCTGTCTCTGCCGCTCTTGACACCTGTTCCAGCACCTCTTCAATCTTTTTGCTCTTGCCGATGATATTTTCAAATCCATATCTTTCCCCTACCAGGGCCTTTAGTCTCCTTACCTCCCTGGAAAGCCTGCTTTTTTCAAGACCATTTTTTATCTGAAGGAGAAGTTCCAGACGGTCAAAAGGCTTGGTCAGATAGCTGTAAGCCCCCTGCCGCATCGCTTTCACCGCCGTTTCGATCGTTCCATAGGCTGTAAGAATGATAACCGGCATCTCGGGAGCTGTCTGATGCATCTTTTTCATTAGATCAATGCCGTTTTCTTTTCCGGACAATTTGAGATCGACAAGGGCAAGGTCAAACAACTCATTGGCAACCTTCTTCAGGGCATCATCTACCCCAGTTGAAACAGCACTCCTGTAGCCTTCCTCTTCGAGCCTGAGTTTCAGGACTTCAAGCATATTTTTGTCGTCATCGACTATGAGTATATTATCCATATTCCATCTCACCGATCACCGGCGACGCACGTTCATTGCAGGGGCAGGTCCTCTCTCTTTTTTTCTTCAATGCCTATATCTATTTCTTTTAAGGTATCTATAAGCCGCTGACTTTCTTCGAGCTTCTTTTTCAAATGCTCTTCCGATTTTTCAAGGGCGCCGGTCCTGCTTTCACAAGAGGCAAGTTTACCAATGGCGTAGAGCCAGATTCCGGCCTCTCTGGTCAGGCTGTTGCCGGGAAAGTCATGGACAAGCCGTTGAAAACACATAGCAGATCTTTTATAATCCTTTTGCGGATTATCGGGATGAGCCCAGATGAGGCCCATGTTGAAGAGGGCGATGTCCCCCGGCGAATCATCAGGGAAAAACTCCAGAGTCCTCTCGTATTCTTTAAGCGCTTTCCCATATTCCCCTTTTACCGTAAGATTCTCGGCCTCTTTAAGGCGCTGCCTGCCCTCCCATCTCTTCTGAAAGTCCAGGATAGACGCACATCCTGTGAGCAGCAAAAAAACCGCTAAGATACAGGCAGGGTGAAGAAAAATGAGCTTCCCTTTTCCTGCTCGCTTTCCACCCATATATCACCTCCGTGGGCATTCACAATACTCCGCGCTATGTACAACCCCAAGCCTGTCCCCTGATCACTGCCATCGAGCTTTTTAAACTTGTCGAATATTTCGACAATGCCTTCCTTTGGTATTCCACAACCGGTATCGGATACCGAAATTTCAATAAGACTCTTTCCTTTATCATTAAAGTGGCCAGGCATATTTCCATCTTTAAGGAAGGCAGAAACCGCCACCCTTCCCCCTTCCGGTGTGAACTTCAGCGCATTTCCCAACAGATTATCAAACACCTGGCCAACCCTTTCACCGTCTATATTGACAGGCGGAAGTCTATCGTCGAGGTCGACTTCGATGTTTATCCCCTTCCTCTCCGCAATCGTCCTGAGCTTTAAAACGCTTCCTTCAATAAGAGGGAGTAGAAGATGTTTTTCCGTGTGATAATCGATCATCCCCGCATCCATACGCGAGAAGTCAAGGATACCGTTAACGGAATTTATCAGCCTTTCACATTCCTCACCAATAATACCGAGAAGTTTACGCTTTTTCTCAACGGAAAGCCTGGATGCACTGTCAAGGAGGAGCATACCCACAGCTTCCCTGATTACGGCCAGGGGTGTGCGAAGTTCATGTGATACATGAGAGACAATATCCGCCTTCATTTCGTCGATTTCTTTTAATCGATCACACATAAGATTGAAGGCATCGGCCAGCTCTTTTATCTCAGGTGGAGATGGTATCTCCAGGTGTTCGTCAAACCGGCCTTTGGAAATCTTTCTCGTTCTTTTTATCAGGAGACGAATGGGACGATTAATGGTACGGGCATTGAAAAAAGCGATCAAAATCGCCATAGCAACAGCCACAATGTTTATGACCGCCACAACTTTAAATGCCCTGGAGCCGATCACCCCTGACGTCTCTATCTTTCTGTTCATATCCTCTTTCGCAGCTTTTGTTATTCCTTCCAGATCGCGAGTTATCCGGCTGATAAGATCCTCTTTCTTCCCTTGATATTCTTCGTGAAGATAGTCTTTCCCACTTTTTATTAAATTAACTTCTATTTGCACCAGAGAGAGATACTGGCTGTGCAGCTCCTTTACATTGTCAATCAACCTCTCTTTTTCAGGAGTATCCACAAGGGCGTTTATACGCTCAAGGTACTCTCTAATGTACTTTTCTGTCTCCGAAAACCGGTGGTAAAAGTCCACGTCTCCGGAAACAACATACTTCTTTTCAAGCCCCCTTAGTGTGAGCGCTACATCCCTTGAACTGTTTGCTAACCTGACAGTCTCACCGTCAATGGAATTAATGGAGCGGATAATCTGGTTCAACTGTCCAAGTTTTAAGGTGACATACACCCCTAAGACAATAACAACCAGCAGTATGGCAAGGTAACCAAGACCAAGCCTTTTGAAGATAGTAAGATTTCTCATATATTACTTACTCAACTTTTGCACCACATTTTCACACCGTTCGACAAACGGATACAAGCTGTTACAGCTTTCATCAGATCACCGAACAGTGTGAAAGTCGGGTAAGATAATATTCAAAGCGCCACCTACAATCAGAGCAAAAAAAATCATGATCCCCACTGATCTCAGAAGGTCTTTAAGCCCCAGTTCTCTCAACAGAACAACAAATGTTGCAATACAGGGAAAGAACATGGATAAAACGACGCTGCCAACGATGAGTTGTTTCACCGTTAGAGTTGAGAGCGCAAGCATTCCAAGGGCAGCGTCTTTGCGCAAAAATCCAATTATGATCGCTACTACCGCTTCCTTCGGAAGTCCCAGTATCCCTGTTATAACCGGCGCTGTAAAGTCTGCGATATAATCAAATATCCCCATGACAAAAAGGATATTAATAACGAGAACTGCAGCCAGTATGATTGGGACAGCCTCGATAAGAAATCCACGGATTCTGGTAAGCAATTTTTGTAATACCGTCAGCCATGGCGGCAGACGATAAGGAGGAATCTCAATTAACAGTTCAGGACTCAATCCTTTTAAGGTATGGTTTAAAGTAATCCCAAGTACGATCCAGACAAGAAATAGCGTTCCGTAAACAATGGCGACATAACCTCCACCGTATTTACCAACCAACCCGAAAATCATCGCCTGTGCGGATACGCACGGCAATGCAATACATACCAGTGTGGCCGCTATAAATCGTTCTCTTTTACTTTCCAGCACACGTGTGGCAAGGACAGCAGGAACATTACAACCAAGACCGAGCAGCGTGGGAATAATGGCATATCCATGCAATCCAAGGCGGTGCATAGCGGTATCCAGCAATACAGCCAGGCGTGGGAGATAACCTGTGTCCTCAAGAATGCCAAGGATAAGATAGAAGGAAACAATGTAGGGAAGCACCATGGCAAAAGGGACATAGAGCCCGCTGCTCAAAAGCCCGAAAGACTCCACAAAATGGATATCCCCGGCAATCAGTTTCCCGACCACAACATCATGGAGGAAACCGCCCCCGCCCATAAGATTGCTTAATTTCATCAATACCGGCAGCCACAACCTTTCAAAGAGGGGATCAAAAAGGTATGTGATCAGATTTTCACCGATAAAACGCACTATATAAAACGAAGTGACAAGAACGACTGCGGCCATAATAAGACCTGTTCTCGGTTTCACGCTGGCATCTTCCAGGCGTTCAGTCCATCTGTGATGGCGGTGTGTAATCTGTTGAACCTGGTCAATGATGTTGCCTACAAAGGCCCAGCGTTCATCACGACTATTCATCGAAATCCGGGAATTAGCGGCGCCGGGAATACTCTTAACCAGTTCCTTTATCCCCTGACCCGAAAGCGCCACCGTCGGAATAACCGGCACGCCCAGTATCCCTTCCAACCTTTCCACATCAATATGTATGCCACGATGTTTTGTGTCGTCCCACATATTAAGGGCAATTACTACGGGAACATCCCTTTCCAACAATTGCAGGGTTAAGTAGAGATTCCTCTCCAGATTGGTCGCATCGACCACAGCTATGACTACATCGCCCGTTTCGAGCATCCTCAGGGCGATTTCTTCCGCTTCACAGGTTGGCTCCAGGGTATAGGCGCCGGGCACATCAATAACTTCAGCCACTTCACCCTCTATTTTCATGAAACCGCTGGTGAAGCCGACGGTCGTGCCGGGATAATTGGACGAGATGACACGAACTCCGGTAAGACGTGAAAAAATGACACTCTTCCCCACATTTGGATTCCCCATGAGTAGAATTTTCATTGTGCTTCCCGATCTACTTCTAAAATTATCTTTCGCGCCATCCCAAAACCAACAGCTAACATGGTTCTGTTAACCTGAATAGTTACCGGTCCTCGCATGAACATAGAACTGACTTTTGTTATTTTTTTGCCTCGTATAACTCCCATAGCGTTAAGGCGATTGACCAGACCCTGACCACCCCTGATTTCGATGACAGTCCCACTCTCTTCCGGTTTTAATTC
>JAUWNZ010000269.1 GCA_030612385.1 Pseudomonadota bacterium
TCGTATGATAATGGAAATGATATTGGTATTCATGATTATATGGTTTTTTGCTTGCTATGGTGGCGGTGCAGGGAATTGAACCCCGGACACTACGGATATGAGCCGTATGCTCTTACCATCTGAGCTACACCGCCACAAATTCTCCTTTACAATTAACTATAATATATTAACTCAGATGTCAAGTTTCCAGTGACGTCCATACACGACAACGTCGATGCAAATACAGAAAAATAATGCATCTTCAAAAAGAATATTTTCACGCAAAGGCGCGAAGGTATTCTTTTGTTGTTCTTTGCGTACTTTGCGTCTTTGCGTGAGAATTGGTGAACGGTTAATTACTTAGATCGTAAGCAACCAGCACACTTCTGCTCACTTTTATGCCGCTGACCGTCATATTGAGGGCAAGCACTATTTCATTCCGCCCGTCGTTGTCAATATCCTTGAACTGATAGTCGGCAACATATCCATTGATCTTTCTCGTCTTCCAGTTTTCCACCAGACCCAGGCCATCCCACTCGAGATTATGTATCTCACTCGAATTGAAGACCTTCAGATTTGTGAATATCCTTCCAGCGGAAGATAAATTCTTGACAATGATAATCTCTTTTTTGCCATCTTTATTAGTATCATAGGTAAGTATCCTTACGTTGACAAATGTTCTGTCGTTGTCATCTTCATCGCCGCTTTCGTTCATCCTGCGAAGTTCAAAACTATTATTGCTTCCTCCAAAGACCTCATTACTTTTCGAGAGAAACTGGTCACTGCCCCCAAAGACGGTGATCTTTGAGAGCGGCTTGTCTGTTTTTTCAAAGATGCACAGATGATCAAACTCATTCAGGGCGATAACTCTCTCTTTCTTGCTTATCCCCAGACTGTCGATAGTCAGACCATAGACAGAAAGTCCCCGGGGAATCCTCATCTTTTTCCCTTCCATGTATTTATGTTTCCGCCATACAATATTATAAACAGGATTGTTAAACGGTTTATCAATGCCCATCTTCTGACCTAACAGGACAGGTGAGACTGAAGTGTCGATTACTCTTAAGAACCACCCCATATCGGATGCTATCTTTTTGAATTCTCCATCCTTGAACTCAAGCGCGAACGAACTCAAGCGCCTGCGTTTTATATTTGTCACTATTATTTCCGGGATATTGTTATTGTTGATATCGGCCACATCCACGGCAAGATAATTGTCATAAGATTTCCCGGCAATTTTCTGAATCTCTTTGAAGATATCATCTTTTTTCTGGTATATCATAACATTGTGATCATCAATGACTACAACCTCGTTCAGACCGTCACCATTTACGTCCCCTATATCCATTCCCTTAAATTGAGTCGGATACTTCTTGCTCATCCAGAAACCCTTTCGCTGCATTGGTCTGGCGGCGTTTATAAAATCAGGGTTGATTGCCGACGTGAATGTTCCCTTGCCTCCCTTCATCCTTGAGATAATCTCAGACTCACGAATGTTGTAGTTAGTCTGCTGTCGGGGCATAGCCGAAAGGGAAGGGGAGGGGGGAAGGGCGAAGGTTGGAGGGACCAACCCGAGGATGTGATAATCTATCCTCTTTGCAAAGTCGGAGATTTTCGGTATTACCTCATCCATGCCCTGACACTCGGCAAATACACCTATCGGAGATTTATATGAGGCAATATCCACAAGCTTTCCATCCAGGCTTATACTGTTTCCGATTTTCGTGATGCTGCCCCACACAACAAAATCGACATTCATCTCTTTGCCGAGGGCATAGACATCAGTTAAAATCATATCCTTTTCCCCCGTCTTATTTATGGTGTCAAGGGTCGATTGCTTATTTGCAACATCTATCTTGCCGCTTACGGAAATCCGGGAAAACAGCATATCCCATATCCCATTGCGCATATAGTCTATGTTTTCGGAACTGTGTACCGAAAAGGGAAGTATGGCGACCGTTTTTACCCCTTTTGCTGTTTCTTCCGCCAATGCCGGCCCGATGGTGATTGACAGGATTAAAAAAATACAAATTAGTGCTCCGGGAATTCTTTTCATTATCCTTATCCTTTGTGTCGTTAAATTCATTATGCAAACCTCTCGTTGTTTAGTCCCTTAGTCGTGAAATTCGTGCAAAAATGGCAAAAGAATTTGGTAACGGTTCAACGTTCACGGTTCAGCGGTTCAGCGGTTAAAAGCTGTCAACCCTGAACACTGAACACTGAACACTGAACACTGAACACTTTTTTGGTTCCGGCTTGTCCGGGTTAGGCTGAAGGCAAAAGCAAAAACCAACAGCCTTCAGCCTATTTAGTGCCTGAGCGAAAACCCTGAAATATGGTTTTTCAATTTTGTTTAGAAAATT
>JAUWNZ010000200.1 GCA_030612385.1 Pseudomonadota bacterium
AATCAGAGTGGAAAAGATGTCTCCGGCGTTGTAAAGGCCGATTCCGTTGAGATGGCCGGAAGTATGTTAAGCGCCCAGGACTACATTCCTGTCAAAGTTGTGGAAGAGAGAGCCATGTCCACCGCGGGCTGGTGGAAAAGGATCGAAACCAAACTGAGTGCCGTCAGGGCTGAGGAATTGATTCTCTTTACAAAACAATTCAGGACCATGCTCATTGCCGGGTTGCCTATACTAAAGTTGTTAGAGATTCTGGAAAATCAAACGGAGAACAGGAAACTCAAAAACGCGATTTTGTCCATGGCCCTGGATATCAGGGAAGGACTTTCTCTTTACGATGCCTTTAGCAAGCATCAGGGTATATTTTCACCGTTGTATTGCAGTATGATCATAGCAGGAGAAAACAGCGGCACACTCCCGGAAGTGCTTGGACGGCTTGTCTATATCCTGGAGCATGAGCACAAAGTCAAATCCGACATCAAGGCGGCCATGCAATATCCGCTGATCGTTTTGGCGGCTCTCGGCGTGGCTTTTTTCGTTCTTCTTACCTTCGTTATTCCGAGATTTGTCGGGATATTTTCCCGCGCCGACATAGAACTTCCACTGCCCACCACCATATGTATATTAACATATAATTTTTTGAGTCATTACTGGTCTCTGATTATATGCGGCGTTGTCATCATCATCGCAGCCCTCGTGCACTACAAAAAAACTGAGGCGGGTAAACATCTGTGGGACAAATTGATCTTGGATACCCCTATAGTGGGCGCTATAGTTATCAAGTCGGTGATGTCACGATTTGCAAGTGTTTTCAGTATATTGCAGTCAAGCGGAGTCCCTGTTTTGAGTTCTCTCGGGATTCTAAGCGGCACAATCGGCAACCAGGCCATAGTCAGGCAGTTCGACCAGGTCAGGAATGGCGTGAAAGAAGGACAGGGTATCTCCGGCCCTCTGAAATCGGCAAAATACTTTACGCCAATGGTTGTGGATATGATTGCTATTGGAGAAGAATCTGGCAGTCTCGAAGAGATGCTTCGAGAGATATCCGTTCACTATGACGATGAAGTGGAATATGCCATAAGAGGGTTGTCTGCTATGATTGGTCCGATTCTGATAGTAGCTATCGCTCTTGTGGTAGGTTTTTTCGCACTGTCCATATTTCTTCCCATGTGGGACCTGACGAAAGTGGTCAGGAAAGGATTTTGACGGGGTATGAAAAAGAGGAAAACGAAAAAGCAAAGTCTATTTATATCGAATAAATTCACTCAATTTGCCAAAAAGTTGTCTGTGGATAAATCGAGATACAATTTGAGTCTCTATATCCTCATACCGTTCATCTTTTGCGGGATGTCGGTTTTAACCGGAATTATTGCCGTACAGTTTAGCAGATCATTTTATGTAAAGGGTATTGAACTGTCCTGGGAAGTTACATTAGGAGCTTTGGCAGTAATTGTGCTGGTCTTTTTTTGCGGTCTGCTGATAACACGGGTATTATTAAAACCGATGGAAAAGTTTGTAAAAGATACCGAAAAACTGCCGATTTTTACCAGATCCATGACTGAGGCAAAATCTTCGGGCGTCAATGAAATCGATCGATTCAATCTTGTATTCAAAGAGGTCACCAACCTTTTGGGCAAGGTGAAGGCGAAGGAACTTTTTCCTGAAATAATCGGTCAGAGCAAGGTCATACGGGGATTGTTCAGCCAGATTCTAAAGGTTGCTTCGACAGATTCTACCGTGCTTATCATGGGTGACAGCGGCACAGGAAAAGAGCTTGTCGCCACAAGTATTTATAATCACAGCCTTCGCAGGGACAAACCATTTGTAAAGCTCAGTTGTGTGGCGATTCCCGCAGGATTATTAGAGAGCGAGCTCTTTGGCCACGAAAAAGGGGCGTTTACAGGGGCTACAAGTCAAAAGCTGGGAAAGTTTGAATTAGCCAATGGAGGGACTATCCTGTTGGATGAAATCGGCGATATGCACCTGGAAGCACAGGCCAAGTTGCTTCGTGTGCTCCAGGAAAAAGAATTAGAACGTGTTGGGGGAACGCGCCCAATCAAGGTTGATGTGCGCTTCATCGCCGCCTCGAACAAAGACCTCCCTAAAATGGTGGAAGCCGGCAAGTTCAGGGAGGACCTTTATTACCGGCTTAATGCCTTCACACTGATATTGCCGCCGCTTAAGGAGCGAAGAGAAGATATCCCCCTGCTTATCGATCATTTTCTCGAAACAGCACCGAAGCCTGCCCGTATTTCTTCCGGAGCGCTGCAGATCTTCATGAACTACTCATGGCCTGGAAATGTGAGAGAACTCTGGAACACCGTCGAAAGAGCAGCATTGATGGCTGAAAACGGGATAATAGAACCTGCTAATCTTCCAGCAAATATTTTGACCTCCGGAATGGCATGGAGGGGTCATATTTCCGATAAAGATGTAGAATTACATGGGAATGCATCGATGGACGACCAATTAAAAAATCTGGAGAGGAATATGATCATGGAAGCCCTGGTCAGAGCGGGAGGGGTGCAAACGAGAGCATCCGAGCTGCTCGGCATCAAGGAAAGGAGCCTCTGGCACCGGATAAAAAAATATGAAATAGACGTGGCATCTCTGAAAGGGGCAAGATAATTCTCCAGTAACTACTCAGCCACAGATTCACACAGATGAACGCAGCTTAGGTTTAAATACAAAGAAATCACGTGACTATACAGGTAGGTAGGCTGAAGGCTGTTAGTCTATTAATTGTAAGGTTCTTGCAGAAATGGCTTCGCCCTTCGCGACAAGCTCAGGGTACGCTGGTCCCTGAGCTTGTCGAAGGGCGAAAACACGAAATAACTGCGTGGAGACAGGAAATAGGAGAAAAAATATCAGTGATAATCCGCGTAGATCGGTGGCTGAATAGTTACATTCTCCAATGTTTCGTGGAAACCGGATGAAAGCTCCCCCCAAAACCGCAATAATTGTAGACATTCCATCAATTATTGCGGTGTTGGGATAACAGAAAAGTTTCAGGCAAGTTGTGACAAGCTATCAACTAGTTGAAAATTAAGGGACATTACAGTTTATCGTCTGTTGTTTAAAGTATGGCACAAAAAGTGCGAGGTTAAAGGCAAAGATAAATGAGCTAACGACTTAGGGTGTGATAGGTGATAAGTAAATTTTCAAGTAGAAGAAAGGAGAAACAAATGAAAAACAAACCAATTTTAAAAAATCAAAGGGGTTTTACTCTCATCGAGATCATCGCTGTCCTGATCATTTTAGGGATTCTGGCAGCGGTGGCGATACCAAAATACTTTGATCTCCAGGAAGATGCAGCAAAGGCAGCGCTGAGACAGGC
>JAUWNZ010000128.1 GCA_030612385.1 Pseudomonadota bacterium
ATTCTTGAACGGGACGCTTGTGGGAGATGGCGATGTCGTTATCCATGACATCAGGGGGATAGACGATGCCGCAAAGGGTGATCTTACCTTCATCGCAAATCCCGGATATAGAGAAAAGCTTGCAACAACCGGCGCGTCCGCCGTTCTGGTTTCTCCGCAAACGGAGAGTCGGGATAAAAACCTTATAGTCGTTAGCGATCCGTATGCGGCGCTGGCAAAGATTCTCGGCCTCTTTTATCCTGAGGAGCGGGATACCGTTAAGATCAGTAAATGTGCCTTCATAGCAGATGGGGCTGAAATAGCCGACGACGCGACCATTTACCCTGGCGCCTACATCGGCCGTGGAGCCAGGATCGAAAAGGGAGTTATTCTGTATCCCGGCGTCTTTGTGGGTAATGATGCCGTGATAGGCAAAGATTCGATTCTTTATCCCAATGTCTCCGTTTACAGGAGATGTTTAATAGGAAAAAGGGTGATACTCCATGCGGGGGTGGTCGTTGGAGGCGATGGTTTTGGTTTTGCCAATCCGGGAAGGGAAAATCTGAAGATACCTCAGGTAGGAATCGTCCGGATAGATGACGATGTGGAGATTGGGGCAAATGTCACCATAGACCGTGGGACCCTCGGAAAGACCTGGATAAAAAGGGGAGTAAAGATCGACAATCTGGTTCAGATCGCTCATAATGTCGTAATCGGCGAAGATTCCGTTATTGTAGCCCAGGTAGGAATTTCCGGCAGTACAAAGCTGGGTAAGAGTGTGATACTCGGTGGTCAGGCAGGGCTGGCCGGCCACATTGAGGTAGGTGACAATGTCATGGTCGGAGGCCAGTCAGGCATTAGTGAAGACGTCCCGCCAAATCAGGTAGTATCCGGAACCCTGCACATGCCGCACCGCGCCTGGCTGCGGGTACAGGCATGTCTTCCCGGGTTGCCGGAGATGAGAAAGACCATAAAATCTCTATTGAAGAGGATTGAGGAACTGGAGCAAGGAAACTCTCGTTAATGAAAATATCAAAATAGAAAATTTAAAACTGATTTCTTATCATATGAACACAACGAATTGGTATTTTGCGCTCAGGGGCAAAAGAAAATTATGAAGATCCATCCGACGGCAGTCATATCACCCGAAGCATCTCTAAGCGATGGGGTTGAGGTAGGACCATATTCCATTATCGGTCCTAATGTAACAATAGGCAAAAACACGATTATCGGCCCCCACGTGGTCATAGAAAGCCACACCGACATAGGCGAAGGGAACCGTATCTTTCAATTTTGTTCCCTCGGTGGTGTTCCTCAGGATCTGAAATTTAAGGGGGAAGAATCAAGGGTTATCATAGGAAACAACAATACGTTAAGAGAGTATGTCACCATCAACAGGGCAACATCCGACGACATCGGCGTAACAATTGTAGGGGATAATAATTTTTTAATGGCATACTGTCATGTTGCTCACAACTGCAAGTTGGGGAATAACATTGTGATGGCTAATGCCGTGAATCTATCCGGTCACATACATATTGAAGATTACGCCATAATTGGCGGCCTGACCGGCGTCCACCAGTTTACGCGCATAGGCTGCCATTGCATGATTGGTGGCGCATCTGCCGTAGTGAAAGATATCCCCCCATATGTGCTGGCGGCTGGCAATCAAATGGAGATATGTGGTCTCAACCTGATCGGCCTCAGACGAAGAGGATTTACAAAAGAGACTATTCGGGTGCTGAAGAAGGCCTATATTATGCTATTTAGATCAGAGCACCTGTTTTCGGTATCTTTGAAGATGGTGGAAAAGGAGTACAATAACACACTTGAAGTAAGGCATCTCCTTGAGTTTATTAAAAAGTCCGAGAGGGGAATATGTAGGTAACTCAGGTTTAGATTTAGGTTGTTTAGGCTGAAGGCTGTTAGGGCTGAAGGAATATTAATCATATGAACCTGCTCCCTGCTCAAAAATAGAATTGCAGGTTCATCTCCAACCCTGAATCGTGAACTCTTGAACAGTGAAACAAAGGGACAGATGAAGAAAATAAGAGTGGGGGTGGTGGGAACGGGACATCTCGGGAACTACCATCTGCAAAAATATCAAAAACTGGCAAACTGCGAAGTTATTGGTGTGGTTGACGTGGTTAAAGAATCCGCGCTTCTGGCCGCAGAAAAATACGACTGCGATGCCATGTTCGACCACCGTGACCTTGCAGGAAAGGTTGACGCGGTAAGTATTGCCGTCCCGACCGGGTCGCATCATAAAATCGCAAAAGACTTTCTTGAATCGGGAGTCGATGTCCTTCTTGAAAAGCCCATGACGGCAACCCTCAAGGAGGCCGATGAGCTTGTCGCAATTTCTGATGAGAAGGGCGCGATACTTCAGATAGGATTTATTGAAAGATTCAATCCCGCCATAGTCGCCCTGGAAAAGGTTACAAGAGCGCCTCTTTTTATTGAGGCTCATCGTCTTCACCCCTTTGGGAGCCGTGGGACGGATGTTGACGTAATCCTGGATCTGATGATTCACGACCTTGATATAATACTTCATTTTGTAAAATCCCCTGTAATGGATGTAGAAGCGGTCGGTGTATCCGTTCTATCGAACAAGGTTGATATCGCCAACGCCAGGATTACCTTCGAGAGCGGTTGCGTGGCCAACATTACCGCAAGCCGGATAACAAATAAAAAAATGCAGAAGATAAGGTTTTTTGGGGTTGAAGGGTATCATTCCGTCGACTATGGAAAGAGGGAACTGATCTCGCTTGGCAGGAAGAGTGTTTCCGAAGGCGGGATAGAGATAGTCCGGAACAATGTGGAGGTAAAAAAAGAGGATCCATTGGAGGAGGAGGTAATATCTTTCCTTGACTCCGTCACCAGGAGGGCTCCGCCATTAGTTTCCGGCAATGATGGGAGGGAGTCACTGAAATTGGCGCTCCACATTATTGAGAAGATGAAAATCGGTATCCAATGATACAAGAAAGCCGGTTTAAAATCCTTCCTGACAAACACCCCCCTGCCTTGCCTTGCGAGGTAAATGACAAATCAAAAAATGTGATGATCGTTGCGGGAGAGGCGTCCGGAGACCTGCACGGTTCCAATCTGATAAGGGCAATTCAGCGTATAGATCCTTCTGTCAGATTTTATGGAATCGGGGGGAGAAAATTAGAGGAGACAGGGACCAGGCTTATTGCTAATTCATCCGATATGGCGGTTGTCGGGCTTACGGAAGTCATCTTTAAGCTCAGGTTTATATTGAATGTTATGGGTTTGCTTAAAAGATCCCTGCGTGAATCAAGACCCGATCTTCTGATACTGATCGATTATCCCGACTTTAACCTGCCGCTTGCCAGGGCGGCCAAAAAAAACGGGGTCAAGGTTTTTTACTACATAAGCCCTCAGGTATGGGCATGGAGAAAAAAGAGGGTCAGGAAAATCGAGAGAGTTGTTGACAGGATGGCGGTTATTCTTCCCTTTGAGGCACAGGTATATGATAAGTCTAAATTAGAGGTCAGCTTTGTCGGACATCCCCTTCTCGATGTAGTAAGGAAGAGATATTCGAGGGAAGAGGCATTGGAAAGATTTGGACTAAAAGATGGATTTACGACGGTAGGAATTCTCCCGGGAAGCAGGAAAAACGAGGTTAAGAAGCTTCTTCCGAAGATGCTGGAAGCGGCTGAGATTCTCAGCGGAAAACTTGCCCCGATTCAGTTTGTGCTGCCCCTGGCCGATACAATAGAGGTTGACTTTGTGACAAAGATAATTGACCGGTATCCCGTAGAAATCAGGGTTGTAAGTAACGATATTTACGATGTAATCGGCGTGTCGGACATTGCCATGGTTGCCTCCGGGACGGCCACTCTGGAGACCGCTCTGCTGGAAACGCCGATGATTATCATATACAAGATTTCCTTCCTTTCTTATTATATAGGCAAGAAGTTCATTAAGGTGGACAATATCGGTCTGGTCAATATAATTGCGGGAAGGACAATCGTTCCGGAGTTTATACAGGGTGAAGCTACACCTGTAAATATGGCGGAGGAGATTCATAACATACTTACGGATAATTCGAGAATGGACAAAATAAAACATGATCTATCCAGGGTAAGAAGAAAACTGGGCAGTCCCGGCGCGGCCGAAAGGGCGGCCAAGCTGGCATATGAGATGATGTTATAAAGCCGAACACGGCTTGAAACTTGAAATTGGAAAGTAGAAATTTGGGGGAGACCTGTCTGCGTGCGCCCGCCTGTTCCGGCATGGCAGACAGGGGCACGCACAGGCAGGGATGAAACGAGTTTACGAGTTGGATGTTTACAAACTGGCAGAAGCGTTATCAGATATAATCTGGCACGACTTTGATAAGTGGAACAAAAAGGTCCAGAACACCGTGGGCTATCAGATAATACGATCATCTGACAGCATAGCTGCAAATATAGCAGAAGGGTATGGTCGATATACTCCCGCTGACAGGAAAAAGTTCTAT
>JAUWNZ010000306.1 GCA_030612385.1 Pseudomonadota bacterium
CACCTCTTCGTTGGATACCATGAAGAATTTCTCTGCCAGTAGAATATTAAAATAGGCAACTTTTACCTCTTTAGTCACATCAAGAACCGCCCGATCCTTTTCCATTTCCCTTAAATCTACACCGAGCCCGGCCATCTTATGCCTGATTGACAGGGCAAAACCGGTAAAGATGGGCTGAACGAGAGTAATATCCCAGTAAAAATTGTCCTTGTTGCTTGTGGGAAGCTTTGTGCCCCCAAAAACGGCATAAGGTTTCTCCTTAAGATTTGTATAGGAATAGGAGGCGGAGGCCTTGGGGAAATAATCGGATTTGGCGCTCTTTTCCTCCTCCATGGCCGCCTTCTGCTTCTCTATGGCCTCCTTTATCAGGGTATTGTTAGCAAGAGCCATCTCAAGGGCCTTATCCAGGGTCAAAGTTAACGCATTATCTTCCGCGGGTGAAATAGAAGGTATCAGAAGACAGACCACAAGTGCGACTGCAATAATATTTATAAGTCTATAAAAGTTCACAGTTCAGGGTTACCTTACTTTCATTTACCTGGTTCGTAGGATAGCAAATGTTGAAATTGGAAAATAGAAATTGGAAATTTGGCCTTTACACTCTTGTACTGTCAACTCGTAAATTTGCTTCATCTCTCCCAAATTTCTACTTTCCAATTTCAAGTTTCGAGCCGTGACCGGCTACCAACTACTTAATAAAACTTTGTAAATGCCATATCTTTCATCTTGAGCTGAATGTTTGACGTCCCGTTCCAGTAATTTATCTGAGGAGTAAAGGCAATGTCGAATGTTGATTCCGCAAGAGTTTCAGCAAAATGACCTTTGCTGAACCATATTGAATTATATGATGTTCCATCTCCGCTTATATTCATACGGAGATGATTATTCCCCACGATCGTGGGAGTTATAACACGCATGTTCTTAGCGCACAGGACAGGCTCCGGATTCATGTTTCCGAAAGGGGCAAGCATGTCAAATTGTGAAATCAGATCATGATCGATCGAGCTCAGATTACATTGCGCATCGATAATTGTTTGGGGTATAAGATCTGAAGCTGTCAGGTCCTCACCGGTTATCTTATTAAAGCGATTGCTAAACTCTTTTATGTTTTTTTCTTCTATCGAAATTCCTGCCGCATATTTATGCCCCCCATAAGAGAGAAGCATGGGATCGCATCTTTTTAAGCCGTTTATCAGATTAAAACCGGCAAGACTTCTTCCTGAACCCTTTCCGATGCCATCTTTAACGCTGATCAGTATGGCAGGCCTGTTATATCTTTCGACGAGTCTTGAGGCAACTATGCCGATAATGCCCTGGTGCCATTTATTGGAAGAGAGCACAAAGGAATTCACCTTCTTGGGATCGGTGGTTGTTTCTATCATATTGAGTATTTCTTTAAGAATTATTTTCCCCATCCTTTGCCGTTCTTTATTACAGGTATCCAGTTTCCCCGCAATTTCCATGGCCTCGTTCATGTCATCCGTCAGGAGAAGCCGCACAGCATCCTCTGGAGATCCGATACGTCCCGCCGCATTTATCCTTGGTATAAGCCTAAATGACGCCACATTGGAATCAACGGCGCTGTCTCCCACGCCGGATACCTCTTTTAATGCCCTTAAGCCAACTCTCTTGCCCTCGGTAATCGATTCAAGTCCGAACCTCGCAAATATCCTGTTTTCGCCAATGAGGGGAACGACATCCCCGATTGTTCCCAGAGCGACAAGGTCCAAATATTCTTTCAGGTTTGGATATCTTTTATTTCCCCAAAAACCGTCTTCACGCAGTT
>JAUWNZ010000322.1 GCA_030612385.1 Pseudomonadota bacterium
TTCGGCTGAGGGGCACATTCGATATATTGCCGCCTGATGCGTCATTTCCGAAGCGGGGAGCGGCATCCGTGCATATCGGCAAACCATATTTAGTCAAAGGCGGCGACCCTGAAACGGTTACAGATGAACTGAAGAGAATAATTGAAAAACTGTAACTAGTGCCTGAACGAAAATCTCGTTCAGGCACTGTTTAGAGTCTTGTGTTTCGAGTTTTGAGTTAAAAAAAGAAAACAATCTCAACGAGTTTGAATTTTCCAGACAAAATCGAAAAACCATATTTGAGGGTTTTCATTCAGGCACTAACTACTTAGGTTCACGGTTCAGTGGCTAAAAAACGATCAACCGTGAACCTTTTTTAATCTTCCTGGAGTTCCTTTAAATTTGCGTAATAATCCAATACTTCCGGGTTTCAGTGTCGCATCCGACCTCCCATGAATCACCACGCCGCCTCGATCAGTTACAGTCATAAAGTCTCCATGCCTCCAGATATTGGGATAGACATCAAAGTAGGCGTTGTGATATTTCTCATTGTCAGGGTCATCCCAGAAGTAGATAGGCATGGATGGTAACGGCGCGGCGCAAACCAGTTCACCCTGCCGGTTAATGACCGATTTTCCGTTTTCATCTGGATTCTTTACGATATTTCCGATGACAGAATCCGCAAGAAGATTGCCAAACAGTGTAAGCGATACGGACCGGATCGCGTCCAGAAAAGCGCCTTCCCGGGAAAACTCGAGATTAACCGATTCGATGCCACTAACAAAGTAATCTTGAATAAAAGTAAGATATATTACATAATATAAAGAGATACAGGAAAGGGAGGATAATATGCTTATTGCGGTACTTACATCAAAAGGACAGGTAACGGTGCCATATGAAATACTATCCGGCATATCTTAACATTACAAACAAAATGTGTGTCGTTGTCGGCGGCGGTGATATTGCCGAAAGGAAGATTGCGAGACTCCTTGAGTGTGGCGCAAGCGTGGTAGTGGTGGGGAAAAAACTGGGCCCAAAACTGGATGACATGAAAAGTGAGGGGAAGCTAAAACATATTGCCGGCGACTATCAGGAAGAGCATATCAGAAGTGCGTTTCTGGTGATAGGGGCAACCGACAGGGACGATGTGAACGAGAGAATATACAGGGACGCAAAGAGAAATGGAATACCGGCCAACATTGTTGACGACCCCGACAGATGCGATTTTATCCTGCCCTCCATCTTTCAGCAGGGGGACCTCCAGATAGCAATATCGACCGGTGGGAAGAGCCCCGCCCTTGCGAAGAAATTGAGGCTGGAAATGGAA
>JAUWNZ010000031.1 GCA_030612385.1 Pseudomonadota bacterium
GCAGTGATCTTTGTGCTGCTGCTTGTGGCCGGGTTTATATTGCTTGGTCTCCACCTGTAACCGGTGGTAAGGATCTGTTATGAATAGTAACAATTCACTAAGAAGAGCATTATTGTTTCTGATAATATTTATGTTCATTCCAGCTTGTATGACACATTTTAAGGAATCCGTGCCTGCAAATGGTGTGTACCATTGTGTAAAAAAAGGCGAAACCCTCTGGAGGATCGCCCATTCATATGATGTTAATATCCAGGATCTGGCTGAGATAAACAATATAACAGATACCGGTCTCATTGAGGCCGGCAGTATAATCTTTATCCCCGGCGCCGATATGATTGCGGATATGAATCCCACCGTGAAGGGCACGCAGATTCCTGTTAAGAATAGGTTGAGTTCTTCAAAGAAGGCGCCGCCGAAACGGTATGTAAAAGATAAAGCAAGATACAAACCCGGGATCAAGTTTGAGAGAAAGCG
This sequence comes from Pseudomonadota bacterium, assembly GCA_030612385.1. Classification (GTDB taxonomy): domain Bacteria; phylum Desulfobacterota; class Syntrophia; order Syntrophales; family JADFWA01; genus JAUWNZ01. Next base: position 475 of record JAUWNZ010000031.1, read on the forward strand.
TTTTATATGGCCGGTAAAGGGCAAGGTGATTTCAAGGTTTGGTATTCAGCCGAATGGCATGAGATATAACGGGATCGACATAAGCGCAAGAGAGGGCGCGTCTGTTGCGGCCGCTGCGAGCGGGAAGGTAATCCATTCCGCTCCGCTGAGATATTTTGGAGATACGATTATAATAAAGCATAAAGATGGATACGCAACCGTCTATACCTATCTTAAAGGCAGGATGGCGAAGGTGGGAGATAGCGTTAGCAAGGGTCAGCAGATTGCTCTTCTCGGAAAACCGCAAAACGGCAAGAGGAATTGTCTTCACTTTGAAATCCGGCAACGAAACAAGGCCAGAAACCCTCTTTTCCTCCTTCCGTGATATAGGGGTCAGGTCTCGACATTTGACACAATGGCCGGAACCATCAGCAATTAAAAATCTTTTTATTGTGTCAAATGTCAAGACCTGACCCCTACCTATTCTCGCGTTGCAAGATCTCGATCAAGCATGAACAATCCACCCGGCGCATCGCCCAGGAGCTTTAGTTTCTGTAAAATTTCATTGGCGCTTGCCTCCTCCTCCACCTGTTCACTGATAAACCACTGCAGGAAACTGTGTGTTGCATGATCCCTCTCTTCAATTGCCAGATTTACCAGGTTGTAGATCATACCGGTTACCTTCTGCTCGTGCCTGTATGTATGTTCGAGCGCTGCCAGAGGTGAATTCCATTCGGAAGGCGGCCCCTCCACCATTCGCAAAACAACCCTTCCACCACGCCCATTAACGTAATCGTAAAACTTCATTGCGTGTACTAACTCTTCCTGTGCCTGCACACGCATCCAGTTTGCGAAACCCTTCAAGTTGATAGACTCAAAGTAGGCGGACATTGAGAGGTAGAGATAGGCTGAGTAAGTCTCAGCGTTAATCTGGGTGTTAATTGTATCCTGTATTTTTTTGTTGAGCATACCGGTAAATCCTCCTTAGTTTATATAATGTTGCAATATCCGCCGGCTGTAACCCTGCCGACACATATTGCCGGGAGACCTTTGAAAACGTGATTTAACGATATCACTGCCGGATTTAAAGGGAGCATTCCTGGCGCAAATGGAAACACCCAATACCCCGCTATCACCCAACGCCCAGGCGTTCGCACTTCTTGAGGAAGAATAGGGTGTGAAAAAGAATGAGGAGAGAGGGAATCGGTTCTAAAGTTTTCTATTCTGGTAGTGTTCCCACAGTAAGGTTATCTTTGATCAATTCAAATGTTTTCTCGCCGATACCCTTGACGTTTTTTATATCTTCGATATTTTTGAAAGGTCCGTTGGCCGTGCGATATTCAATGATAAGCGCCGCAATGGCAGGGCCTATCTTTTTAAGTTTCATCAGATCTTCCACGCCGGCGGTATTGATGTTGATCTTATTATCCTGCGCTGCTGAATAAACTGGAATGACAGATAGTGTAAAGGTTACAACCATAAGACATATTGCAATTCTGAGAATCTTTTTTTTCATGTTCCCCCCTTTTATAGTCTTATGAACCGACTCCCTCTTTAGTCGTTTTCTTTCAGAACCCCTTTTCCTCCCCAACCCAATAACATATCAACTTAGGTGTAGCAAGTGATTTTCATGTGGATGTTGACCTTTTTCAGCCTGGTGATTATAATACAATAAATTTATGAACGTGGTAGAATTCCAAAAGTATCCAAGAGGAGAGGGGATGAATTTTTCATTTGAGCAGGGTCCGATAAGGCCACCGAGCGAGGCGAAGAGCCTTCTCATCCGCGCCACGAGAAATTGTCCGTGGAACAGATGTGCTTTTTGCCATACTTACCGCGGCACAAAGTTTGAGTTGAGATCCGTTGACGAGATCAAGAAAGATATACAGGAAGCAAGAGATATTGCTGACCGGATAAGAGAGGTATCGTGGCGGTATGGAGAGGGTGGGAAGGTTACGGAACCCATATTGAGAGCAATCTGCAGCAATGACGGAATTTCCAACGATAGCTTCAGATCGGTCGCAGCCTGGCTTTACTTTGGCGGTGAATCTGTATTTATCCAGGATGCAAACTCTATCATAATGAAAACAGACGATCTGGTTGAAGTACTGACGTTTATCATGGAAAAATTTCCTGATGTAAAACGGATCACTTCATACTGCCGTTCAAAGACAGCCTCAAGAAAATCTGTTGAAGAATTCAAGCGTCTTCATGAAGCGGGTCTCAACAGGATTCATATCGGGCTGGAAACCGGTTATGATCCCCTGCTTAAATTTATCAAAAAGGGGGTTACCGCGGCAGAGCATATCGAAGGCGGTAAGAGGATCAGGGAGTCGGGCATCTCTCTTTCTGAATATGTGATGCCCGGCCTCGGCGGTGACCGGTGGTCAAGAGAACATGCAGAGGAGACAGCAAGAGTCTTAAACCGGATAAATCCTCATTTTATAAGGCTAAGGTCGCTTCATGTGGTAAGCGGCACCGATCTTTATGAGATGATGGAAAAGGGAGGGTTTGAACCGATAGGGGACGAGGATACATTGAGAGAAATAAGACTGTTTATTGAAAACCTTGATGGCATAGAGAGTGCGATTGCCAGCGATCATATATTAAACCTTTTGGAGGAATTGGAAGGGACGCTTCCCGGAGACAAAGAAAGGCTTATTGCCATAATCGACGGGTACTTCAGTTTATCTGAGGAGAAAAGGCTTGTTTACAGACTGGGGAGGAGAAAGGGGATTTACAGAAGCCTTGGCGATCTTTCGGACACAGGGGTGTATCTCAGGTTAAAAAGTATTGTGGACCAGTATCAGATAAAAGATCATGGCCGGATGGACAGGGAACTTTACAAAATTATGAACGGCTATATTTGATGGTAAGCGTTCACTGAACGTCGAAATTAGAAAATAGAAATTGGAAATTTGGCCGGCATCCTTCATAACAAGGTGAAAGTAGTTTACACTTTTCATGTTAGCCAGTTTGCAGTTTAAAAGGTTTAATTAGTTCTATTGGTTCAATTAGTTAGCAAATCCAACCAATTAAACCGACTATAGCTTGCTTAACTGTCTTCCGAAAGTGTAAACTACTGAATGAAGGATGCCATTTGGCCTCATGCTTTTCTCCCGAATTTCTAATTTCCAATTTCAAGCCGTGAACGGCTACATTTAATGTAACCATTCACAGGTAACTAATTAAATTAAATGACTTTCAGCCTGCAGAATCGGCTAAAAGATCTACTTGCTTCTCTTTGAATAGCTCTTTTTTTTGACAACGCTATCAAAACCTATTAAAATAATTTTTGTAGCTACCAGGTAGACAGGCTGCAGACTGTCAAGCGCCGGCAGCCTGCCAAACAACCTCGATAGTTACCAGCCTTTCTACAAAAGGAAAAAACATGTTTAATGAGATGATCAGGGGCATAGCCGAAAAGACCATAGGGAAGGCGGGATATTACGTCTCTCAAGAGGAGGCTTGTGAGCTCTCCGCTCTTCCCGACGATGATACAATCGACTTGATAATGTTTGCCGATAAGATCAGAAAGAGATTCAAAAAGGATAATGTATTCACGTGCTCCATAATTAACGCCAAATCCGGTTTTTGTTCAGAAGACTGCGCGTTCTGCGCTCAATCGGCGCATCACAAAGCAAAAATTGATACTTACTCATTGTTGAGCGAGGAGGACCTTGTAAATAAAGCCATCCGTATGTGGGAGGCGGGCGCCTCCAAATACTCCATGGTAACCAGCGGATACATGGTTACGGATGAAGAAATCGAGACAATCGCCAGGGCAGCGGCAACCATAAAAAAGGAAACAGGTCTTGCAATTTGCGCATCGCTGGGGATGCTGACTGAACCGGTGATGGCGCGTAAGCTAAAAGATAGTGGAATTACAACCTATCACCATAATCTGGAAACAGCCCGGAGTTGGTTTGATCATATCTGCACCACGCATGACTACGAGGAAGATGTGCAGACTGTCAGGTTTGCCGGAGCATCCGGTTTCAAAGTCTGTTCCGGAGGTATTTTAGGATTGGGCGAAACGTGGGAGCAACGCATCGAGCTGGCCTTTACCCTCAGAGAGCTGAATGTTGATGCAATACCGATCAATTTTCTCAATCCGATCCCCGGCACCGGATTGGAAAGCATGCCTTTGCTGTCACCTGTGGAGGCATTGAAATGTATAGCCCTCTTCAGATTCATAAACCCTGAAAAAGACATCACAGTATGCGGAGGCAGGGAGGCAACTCTTCGTGATTATCAATCATGGATATTTGCGGCGGGTGCGAACGGATTGATGATAGGAGATTACCTTACCACAAAGGGGAGAAATGCCGGGATGGATATAGATATGATTAAGGAGATGAGGCTTGTCAAAAATGAAAACAACGGATGAAAGAAACAGACAGTTAGAAATAGATGACAAAAAATACCTCTGGCACCCATTTACCCAGATGCAGGACTATATGCGAGAAAGACCGCTCATAATTGAGGAGGGCGACGGATGCCTCTTGAAAGATATTTACGGTAATGAATACATAGATGGGGTCTCTTCTCTCTGGGCCAACGTCCACGGGCACAGGAAAGAGAAGCTGGATATTGCCGTAAGAAACCAACTAAGCAAGATAGCTCATTCCACCCTGTTGGGACTCTCTAATATCCCCGCCATCGAATGTGCCAAAAAACTGATAGAAATTGCGCCGGATGGACTGACCAGGGTTTTTTATTCGGACAGCGGTTCCACCGCCGTCGAGATAGCTCTCAAGATTGCCTTTCAATATCATCAGCAGGCAGATACAGGTGATCCGAAGAAGACTAAATTTATCTCACTCACAAATGCATACCATGGAGACACCATAGGTTCCGTGAGTGTGGGGGGAATTGATCTCTTTCACGCCACGTATAAATCTCTCCTCTTTTACTCCATTAAGGCACAGTCACCCTATTGTTATCGATGTCCCTTTGGGAGGTCATATCCCCAGTGTGATTTTGAATGCCTGAAGGAGATGGAAGAGATAATTAAGACCCATTCCCACGAGGCTGCCGCCCTGGTGATTGAACCCATTGTCCAGGGGGCGGCCGGTATCCTGGTACAACCTCCGGGCTATTTAAAGAAGGTTAGAGAGCTTTGCACAAAATACAATGTCATCATGATAGCCGATGAAGTGGCGGTAGGATTTGGAAAGACCGGCAGGATGTTTGCGTGCGAACATGAAGGAGTGGCTCCCGACATAATGGCCATAGCCAAAGGCATTTCAGGCGGTTATCTGCCTCTGGCGGCAACATTGACTCGTGAAGAGATTTATGAAGGATTTCTCGGCGAGCAGGAGGAATTAAAGACCTTTTTTCATGGACATACCTATACGGGAAATCCACTGGCCTGCGCGGTCTCCCTGGCCAATATGGAGGTCTTTGAAGAAGAGCACACCTTGGAGAACCTGCAAGAGAAGATTGAATGCCTCAAGGAGAGGCTTCAACCCTTCGCAGCCCTTCCCCACGTGGGGGAGGTACGGCAACGGGGATTTATGGTCGGTATCGAGCTTGTCGCAGATAAAACATCAAAAGAACCTTATCTCCCGGAAGAGAGGATAGGCCACAAGGTGATTATGGAGGCGCGAAAGCACGGGGTTATAATACGTCCCCTTTCTGACGTGATTGTCCTGATGCCCCCTCTTGGCATCTCAATTGATGGACTAAACAGGCTTTGCGATGCCGCATACAACTCGATCAGGGCAATTACGGAAGGGAAACCGGCGGCATGAATCGTGGAAAAATTGCTGAAGAGAATAGAAACATATACAATGGAACCTTCTGTTTTGATCCGGCCGACAGGATCTACGGCGATCACTTTCCAGGAAATCCCGTGGTCCCGGGCAGTTTGATAGTCCATGCATTTGTGGAAGCGGGAAGAAAAATGGGTATTGCTCCCGGTTGCTGCGCCATAGAAAACTTCAAGTTTCGAGAATTTGTCCCTCCCGGCGATTACACCTTCAGCATGGAGCTGCTGCCGGATCGATTGAGATGCCGGCTTTACCAGGAAGACAGACCGCTGGCCACAGGAATTTTAAAAATCTGCCAGGATAACAGGATACACAAGATTTTGTTTCAAGTGAACAAATAAGGTATCAGCTCAATAAAGACGGCTTGAAACTTGAAATTGGAAATTAGAAATTTGTGAGCGATGAAACGAATTTACGAGTTGACAGCCTTTGGCGTTAGCTCAGTTGAACACTCAGTCGAGCCGTACAAAAGCATGAAGGCCGAATTTCCAATTTCTAATTTCAACGGTAAGTGTTCGCTTACCGTAAATCGAACCCAGCATTTTAAAAATGTAATCCCCATATTTATCGAGCTGATACGTTTTAATCCTGAATATCCTGTCAATTTTTTTCAAAGAGCTGAATTTATACAAAAAGATGGAACTACATTTTTCAGGCAGGCGCACCCTGATCTTAGGCGGCAGTTGCGACCTTGCCATAATCCTTGCTGAATATCTGATCAAGGCAGCCCTTCTCCCAATTCTGACCTATAGGGATGAGAGGGGACAAAGACATATATCTGAAAAATTGCGGTCCCTTACTGGGAAGCACAACTCCTTTTATCTCAACTTCGGCGATCGTGATTCCCTTGATTCTCTCTTTGAGCAGATCGATGATGATATTGATTTTTTGGTGGATTTCGCGCAGGGAGATTTTGAGAGCTATGTGGCATCTGCCGATGAAGACAGCGCCCACCGCTATTTTGCTGAAAATATATCTTTTCGCGCACAAATTATAAAAAGGGCGTCGAGGGCAATGCTGAAAAAGAAGAAGGGGCGTCTTATCTTTGTCTCGTCATCGGCAGCAGTCAGGCCCAACCCCGGTCAGGGTTTTTACGCGGCTGCCAAGCTGGCATCCGAGGCCCTTTACAGAAGTCTGGGACTGGAATTGAGTGAGCGTGGAATTACCACAGTGACACTGCGCCCCGGTTATATTGATTCCGGGCGGGGAGAAAGGTACATGCAAATTAGAGAAAAAGAAGGTCTCAAGATGATGCCGACAAAAAGGATTCTTACCGGATCCGAAGTGGCAGAGACCATCCTTTTTCTTCTTTCCGACAGCGCTTCCGGCTTTAACGCCACGGAAATCTGCATGGATGGCGGGCTGACTGCGGGTAAATAAAAGGCAAAATGAACATCGAACATCGAACGTCCAACATCGAATTTTGAATGGGAGTAACTACTCAGCCACAGATTTCCACAGATGAACACAGATAGGTTTAAATACCAAGAAATCATGTGACCACGTGAGTAGTTACGAATGGAAAAAGATGAGGAGAAGTTTGTAGGGTGGATTAAGCGAAGCGAATCCACCGAAAGCTTTTTGTGGCTACGCCTGCACAACAAAAAACGATTGGAAGAGATGAAACGAGTTAACAGTACCAAAGCATGAAGGCCAAATTTCCAATTTCTGTGAACGCTTACGTTTTTTTATTCGATGTTGCAATAATTTGAGGAGTGGAGCGACATCATTATTCGATGTTCAATGTTCGATGTTGGACGTTCATCACTGTTTTATAGGGACTACCAATCTGCAATAAGTTGATTTTTACCACCCCTGCTCTATTATGCCTTATGCCCTATTCCCTTCACACCTCTTGCCAGCGATCTGTCTATCAGCGCCTTATTATAGGCGGAAAATATATCCCTTCTTGAGAGTATTCCCACAATCTTTCTTGGGTTATCTTCCTCAACCACCGGCAGCTGCTCTATATTCTTGAACCCTATCTTCTCCAGAGCGCTGCTCAGTTTTTCATTTTTTGTAACAGTAATGACATCAGTAGTCGAAAGCTCTTTTGCCACTACAAGATGTCCCAAGTCCTCTTCAAAGAGAAACTCTTTGAAATCTTGAAAGGTTACTATGCCGGCTAATAAGCCGTTGCCGTCAACCACTGGAAAGCTCGAATGTTTGCTTGAAACGGTAAATTTCAGCAGCTCTTTTAGAGGCATATTTTCAGATACTGTTTCTACTTCACTTATCATCGCCTCTTTCACAGAAATGGCGCTCAGGATATCAGCCTCTTTCTTCCGGTGAACATCGATGCCACGCCGCACCAGTCGAAGAGTATAAATAGACTCCCTGCTAAAAGCACGCGCAAGAAAAGTGCTGATAGCAACGGCAATCATTAAAGGAAGAACGAGATCATAGTCTCTGGTCATTTCAAACAGGAGGGCAACCGATGTGATTGGTCCCCGCACCGCCACAGCAAAGAATGCTCCCATTCCTACCAGAGCATAGGCTCCCGAAACTTCGGCCACTGAGGGGGCTGTGATTGCCGGGAATAGCATATGGGTCATTATTCCAAAAGCCCCGCCTAACATTGAACCAATAAAGAGTGAGGGCGCAAACACCCCTCCACTTCCTCCACTGCCGATAGTGACCGAGGCAGCAATCATCTTCAGAAGCATCATTGTAAGGAGGGTGGCAAGACCTATCTCGCCGGCCAGAACTTTATCAATTCCTCCCCGTTCTATGAATGTCCCGCCCATTCCATAACATCCTCCATAGCCTACTCCCATGATATCGAAATAATATAACCCTATAAGGCCAATGAGAATTCCACCAAGGACCGGCTTAAAATATTCGGGAATCTTCAAGGCACCAAAGAAGTCTTCAACTTTATAGAAAAAACGAATAAAAGCAAGAGCAGCAAGGGCGGCGATAATACCCAGGAGAATATAGGGTAGTATTTCCCAGTAGCTTGCCATACTATAGGAAGGAATATTGAAAGATGGCTTTGTCCCAAGGAAGATATGGCCGACAAAGTCAGCCGTAATCGAACTGATTACTATGAAGCCAAGGTTAGGCACCATAAATCGCCTCTGGATAACCTCAAGGGCAAAGAAAGCGCCACCAATAGGGGCATTGAAGGTAGCTGAAATGCCCCCTGCCGCCCCACATAGCAACAGTGTCGTTACCCATTCTTCCGGCAGCTTGAACCATTGCCCCACCGTCGATCCAAAAGAGGCGCCAATCTGCACAATGGGTCCCTCACGGCCTACCGAGCCACCGCTGCCGATACATATAGAAGAAGTTATTAACTTGACTACCGATACACGTGGCCTGATGCGCCCCTTTCTAACAGCAACTGCCTCCATCACCTCGGATGGCCCCTCTCCTTTTGCTTCCCGCGCA
>JAUWNZ010000105.1 GCA_030612385.1 Pseudomonadota bacterium
AGGGGAAACACTTTAATGCCATCGTCAGCGCCGGCGGAGAGACCTTTATGGTATACGTTCTCGGAAGAGATGGAAGGATAACATCGGTGCAGACCGGAAACAAATGTGCTTCGGGCACAGGTGAATTTTTCCTCCAGCAGATAAGGAGGATGGGAATCTCTCTCGATGAAGCGATAAACATTGCTAAAATAGAAGAACCTTTTGCAGTTTCGGGGCGTTGCAGTGTCTTTTGTAAAAGTGATTGCACGCATGCAACCAATAAAGGGGTGCCTAAAGGACGGATCGTTGCGGGGTTGTGCCAAATGATGGCCGGAAAGGTCCTGGAGATCATCAAACAGGTGCCTCGAAAAGATATCATTATTATTGGTGGCACATCACGAAACACTGTGATGATCGATTATCTCAAAAAAGAGATAACAAATCTAATGGTGCCAAAAGAGGCTGCCTATTTTGAAGCCCTCGGGTGTGCGCTGTGGGCCTTGAACAATAAGACGGCGCCCTTTCCTGAAAGGGAAGATATCTTCAAAAAAGAGGTGGAACAGTTTTTTTACCTGCCTCCACTGAAAGATTTTGAAAACATGGTTGAATTCAAGACAATGCAGAGGGGAAGAGCCTGTGAGGGCGATATCTGCATAATCGGTCTCGATGTCGGTTCAACCACAACAAAGGCAATAATACTGAGGAACTCGGACAACAGAATATTAGCCTCAGTCTACTTGAGAACAAACGGTGATCCGGTTCGGGCATCGAGGCAGTGTTACGCAGATCTTTACAATCAACTTGGCGCTCTTGAAGACAGGATAAAGATCGTCGGACTTGGCGTAACCGGCTCCGGCAGACAGATCGCCGGCCTGCACGCCTCAACCGACTGTATAATAAATGAGATTATCGCGCATGCGACAGGCGCCCTCTTTTTTGACGGAGAGGTGGACACAATCTTTGAGATCGGCGGGCAGGATGCGAAATACACCTACATAACAAACGGCGTCGCCTCCGATTATGCGATGAATGAGGCCTGCAGCGCCGGAACCGGATCATTCTTAGAGGAGGCGGCAAAAGAGACCCTCGGAATCGAGATGGAGGAGATCGGTGATATAGCCATGCGCGGGCAGAGACCTCCCAATTTTAATGATCAATGCGCTGCCTTCATAAGCAGTGATATCAAAAATGCATTCCATGAGGGAATCGACAAAGAAGATATTGTCTCCGGGCTGGTATACTCCATCTGCATGAACTATGACAATCGTGTCAAGGGAAACAGGCCGGTCGGCAACAAGGTATTTATGCAGGGAGGGGTCTGCTATAACCATGCCGTGCCGGCAGCCATGGCCTCCTTGACAGGAAAACGGATAGTCGTCCCACCCGATCCGGGACTGACAGGCGCTTTTGGCGTCGCTCTCGAGGTAAAGAAGAGATTAAAGATGGGTCTTGTCAAAGAAAAGACCTTTTCCCTGAAACAATTAAAAGACAGGACGCTGAAATACGGAAAATCCTTTATCTGCAAGGGGGGAAAAGAGGGGTGTGACCGGAGATGTGAAATAGCTCGGATAGAGATAGAGGGCAAGACATATCCTTTCGGGGGCGCCTGCAACAGGTGGTATAATCTGCGCTTCAATATCGATGTAAATACAAAAGACCTCGATCTGACAGCGCTTTACGAAAGACTGATTTTTCCCCCCTCACCCAAACCCTCTCCCACGCGGGGTAAAGAGCAGCTCCCTCACCCCCCTTTATTAAAGGGGGGTGAGGGGGGATTTTTGAAAACCCTTGGAATCAATAAATCCTTCCTGGTTAACACATACTACCCGCTTTACTATAATTTCTTTTCCCGCATCGGTTTTACTGTACAGCTTTCCGATGCCCCGCTGCAGGATGGAATGGATCGCAAAGGCGCCGCATTTTGTTATCCGGCTGAAATAGCACATGGCTATCTTTTAAGCCTTCTGAAAAAGGAGCCGGACTATCTGTTCCTCCCCCAGCTTAAGGGAAATTACGTGGACGGTGGGCAAAAACCCGGCGTAACCTGTCCCATCTCACAGGGTGAACCATATTATCTTGCATCCGCATTCAAAGATCATGAAACATACAGGCATCTCAAGACAAAAAACAGGATACTGTCACCTGTCATCGATTTTTCCGGAGGATACGAAGAGGCAGCGGATGCCTTCGTGTCGATGGCAGGAAAATTAGGCGCCGGTAAGAAAAAAGCTCGCATGGCCTATAGAGAAGCAGTAAAAGCGCAGGAGATGGTATTTGAAGAGATGAAAAAAGCCGGCAGGGAGGCGCTGGCCGAACTCGAAGCTGATCCGGACAGGTTTGCCGTTGTTATTTTCGGAAGGTCATATAATGCATTTGTATCGGAAGCCCATATGGGCATCCCGAATAAGTTTGCATCGAGGGGGATCAGGGTTGTTCCTTTCGAGTTTCTTCCACTGAAAGATGAACCGCTTCAAGAACATATGTACTGGTCTGCGGGACAGTCGATTCTCAAAGGCGCAAGTTATGTAAAAAAACACCCCCAACTCTTTGGATGTTACATTACCAACTTTTCCTGCGGTCCTGACTCTTTTATTATCGGCTATTTTAGAGATATGATGGGGAAAAAACCATCTCTAACCCTTGAGTTGGACAGTCATGTCGCCGATGCAGGGTTAGAGACAAGGATTGAGGCGTTTTTAGACATCATTAAAAGTTTCAGGGAATTGAAAAAGGAGAAAAGGATTGTCGATGTTCCCGACGATTTCCTCCCCGCAAGAGTAGAGTTGAATCAAGACAGACAGGTCTTCACAGACTCATCAGGAAAAGAACATTCCATCTTTGACCCCAGCGTTCACTTCCTTATTCCATCGATGGGCAGCTTTCTTACTGAAGCCGCCGCCGCCGTATTCAGGGGTCTGGGTCTGCATATTTCAGCGCTTCCGCCCGCCGATGAAGAGGCGCTCAGACTTGGCAGAGGAAATACGACCTGTAAAGAGTGCCTGCCTCTTATTTTGACAACAGGAAGCCTTTTGAAGTATCTGAAACACCGGAAGACCGATAAAGAACTAATGGTCTATTTTATGCCCACAGCTTCAGGCCCATGCAGGTTTGGTCAATATAACATCTTCATCAGTAATCTTATTAAAAAGCAAAAGCTTGAAAATGTCGCCCTCTTTTCTTCCCTTACTGCCGAAGACAGTTATACAAGCCAGGGAACAAAACGCCTTATATCGAGTGCCTGGTCATCTGTCGTCCTGTCGGATATGGCACAGGATATCTACTCAGCGCTGCTGACCAATGCCACAGATACCGGCCGCGCAATGGATATTTACAATGAAGAATGCGAAAGAATAACAATGGCGCTGGAGCACAGGCTGGATTTTAAAGAGCTGACCCGGACACTTGAGACAGTTGCAGGCAACCTGAAAAAGATACCGGTAAAAAGATCCATCAAAGATACACCGGTTGTCCTGCTTACAGGAGAAATCTTTGTCCGCCATGATGATATTTCAAGACAGTTTATTGTAGAAAAGCTTGCACAGAAAGGGTTTGCAACAAAGGTGTCCAGCGTGATCGAGTGGATATACTATACAGACTGGTGTTTTAAGAAGGGACTGTCGGATGCAAACTGGGGCTGGAAGGAAAGATTATCGCTATTCATCAGATCGAGGCTCATGAGGAGATACGAAAAAACCTTTGGGGATATACTGGCAAAATCCGGCCTTATTGATCACAGACTCGAAATCGTCGACCACCTGATCTCCCACACACGTCACCTGGTCAACCCGGAATTCGCCGGCGAGGCCATTCTGACGGTCGGAGCATCAATAAATGAGGCTCTTGATCACTACTGCGGAGTTATTGCCATAGGTCCCTTTGGATGTATGCCCAACCGGATATCGGAAGCCATCCTGACAAGAGAAATGAACAGGGAGGGGAAAATGGCAACGGGGGCGGTAAGCAGACGGACACTGGGACTCCTCGATGAAATTGAGGACATTCCGTTTCTGGCCATTGAAAGCGACGGCAACCCATTCCCTCAAATAATAACAGGAAAACTGGAAACCTTTATGCTGCAGGCGGAAAGAGTACACCGGAAGATGCAAGGGTAGAAGGCTGAAGGCTGAAGGTGGAAGGGAGAAGGGAGATATGATTAATATTCCTTCAGCCCTAACAGCCTTCAGCCTAAACAACCTAAGTCTCAAACCATGCTGAAAAAAGTCAAAGAAACAATCGAAAAACACAATATGCTGGATATGGGGGACAGGGTTGTTGTGGCCGTTTCCGGCGGACCGGACTCTGTCGCCCTTTTGAAGATGCTGACCGTGATATCAAAGGAATACAGGCTTTCGCTAATAGCAGCTCACCTCAACCATGGTTTGAGAGGAAAAGAGTCGGATGGGGAGGAAACCTTTGTCAGGAGACTCAGCAAATCCATGGGAATTGCGTGCGAGACCGAATACATCGATATATCCGCATTAATTAAGCAAAATCCGGGGTCTGTAGAAGATATCTGCAGGAATGAGAGATATAAATTCCTTGAAAAGGCGCGAAAAAACCATAAGGCAAACAAGATCGCTCTGGGACACACCCTGAACGACCAGGCCGAGACCGTTATTATGAAATTCCTGAGAGGAAGCGGCATGGGAGGATTGAGGGGAATTCTTCCCGTGCGTGATGAGATCTATATCAGACCGCTTATAGCTGTCAGCAGAGATGAGATACTCGCCTTTCTCAGGAAAGAGGGGCTGAAATATGTCGTTGACAGTTCCAATATCGAAGACCTCTATCTCAGAAACAGGATAAGGAACAGATTGATACCAATACTTAAGGAAAATTATAATCCCAGACTACAAGAAAACCTTGGTCGTATGGCGGATATAATCCGGTCGGAGGACGATTACATCGGATCGACAGTTGAAAATGTCCTGATAAACTGGGGAATTAACGGGAATAAAGATGATATCTTAATAAAGATACCGGAGCTTGTAAAGTTACATGAGGCGCTGCAGAGACGAGTTATCAAGCGCCTTCTTGAAGACTGCTCCCAGGTTGATAAACCACAAAATCCCCCTTTACCCCCCTTTAATAAAGGGGGGATGGGGGGATTTTTATCTAAACCCATCGGGTACCTGCACGTAAAATCCGTGATGGACCTGATTGCCGGTGGCGGACCCAACGCTGTGCTTAATCTTCCATCCGGTCTGGAAGTAAGGCGTGAGTACGACCGGCTCCAAATCTCGAAAAAGCAAAAAGGG
>JAUWNZ010000230.1 GCA_030612385.1 Pseudomonadota bacterium
CCTTCTTCTGTCGGCTTCTTTTATCCTCGCCTTTTTACCTCTGAGGTCTCTCAGATAATATAATTTAGCCCGTCTAACTTTCCCCCTTTTCACTACCTCAATCTCACGTATTAAAGGCGAATGAAGGGGAAACGTTCTCTCTACTCCTATACCATAAGATACCTTCCTTACAGTAAAACTCGCTCGACAGCCTCCCGCTCTTCTCTTTATTGTAACACCCTCAAAGATCTGTATCCTCTCCTTTTGACCTTCGATAATCCTTACATGCACCTTAATGGTATCGCCCGATTTGAAATCAGGAATATCCGATCTCATCTGTTCTTTTTCTATCATCTCGATTTGATTCATTCTTCTACTCCCAACCAAAATTACTCAATTAAATTTTTGTTATTCGTCACACTCTTTAACACAGGTAATCTTTAACTCTTTAAGCTCCGCCCTGTCTTTATCCGACAGCTCCGCCTTTTTCAGCAAATCAGGTCTTTTCATAAGCGTCCTTTTAAGAGCTCCCCTGCGCCTCCATTCATCTATCTCCTTATGATTTCCTGAAAGAAGCACATCAGGAACACCCCAACCTCTATACTCTCTCGGACGCGTATAATGTGGATATTCCAGAAACCCTGTGGAAAAAGAGTCGAACAGGACAGACTCTCTATTGCTCAAAACTCCCGGAATCAGGCGGGAAACAGCATCAACCACAATCATCGCCGGCAATTCCCCTCCGGTCAGAACATAATCGCCTATGGAAATTTCTCTATCCGCAAGATTCTCCCTTATCCTCTCATCCACACCTTCATAATGACCACAGATGAGAATGATCTCTGAAAACCTGGAAAGGTCCTCCGCAATTTTCTGATTAAAGGTTTCACCCTGCGGCGTAAGGAGAACAATTTCCGTTTCTGTTCTCCCCGTTGCTATAAAATCCAGCGCCCTGGCAACCGGCTCCACCTTCATAACCATCCCGCCGCCGCCGCCATAAGGATAGTCGTCGCAAGTCCTGTGCTTATCCCCGGCAAAGCTGCGGATATCATGAAGATTTATCTCCACCAGTCCTTTTTCACGGGCTTTTTTCAACAGGCTGTAATCAAAGGGAGACTCAAACATTCCGGGGAAGAGAGACAAGATATCAAACCTGATCATCTTATTTAGCGCCTGAACGAAAACCCTGAAATATGGTTTTTCGATTTTGTTTAGAAATTTAAGCTTGCTGAGATTGCTTTCTTTTTTTAACTCAAAACTCGAAACCAAAAACTCGAAACAGTGCCTGAACGGGGTTTTCGTTCAGGCGCTATTTATAAACCTTCAGGCAAACTGACAACCATGATGCCATTTTCTATATCCACTTCCCGGATTATATCAGCAACTGCAGGTAATAGAATTTCCCTTTCTCCGCCCGTGCACACATAAACATCGTTGCCTCCTGTGGGAAAAACCCTCACAATCCTGCCAAGAATCTCACCATCGTAAGTCCGAACCTCAAGCCCTACAATATCCCGCCAATAATATTCGCCTTCGGGCAACTCCTCTAATTTATCAGAAGGTATCAAAACCCGGCATCCTGCCAGCGCACTTGCAGTATCGATATCTTCCACACCTTCTAATTCAATAAGAAAGCCCTTTTTGTTAAGTTTGATGCTTTTTACATTCTCGAGTTTCGCTTTCTGTTTTCCATTCTTTATAAAGACCTCTTCGAGCGACTCGAGTACATTATCCGCCTCCAGATATGAAACCACCTTCATACGGCCATCGAGACCATGGGGTTTAACAATCTTTCCTACCTCGAGAAGATCCATAAAATAAGACGTTCCAATTTTGGTATTCGTAAAAAGTCTGATTTCGTTAATGTGTCATTTCGACCAACGGGAGAAATCTTATCTTTTCAATAGGTTGCAGAATAAAGATTTCTCGTTTCACTCGAAATGACAGGATAGAGGGACTTTTTACGAATGCATCAATTTTTTTACTCGATAATCTCCAGAACAGACCTTTTCCGAATCTTGGCCGATGCAGCGCTCAAGATCGACCTCATGGCCTTTGCGGTTTTACCCTGTTTGCCGATAACCTTGCCCAGATCTTCTTTTGCAACTCTCAACTCAATAACCGAAGTCTGCTCCCCCACCACCTCGGAAACCTCCACCGCATCGGGATCGTCTACTAACGCTTGAGCAATGTACTTGATCAAATCTTTCATCGTAACAACCTCCACCGATTTCCCGTAAGTTAAAACACAGATGAACAAAAAAATCTCGGCAACTGTTTCTGCTCCAATGAGGCCGGTTTCATAAGCCGGCGCCTTCCTATCCATAGGCTTGAAAGCCGGTGGAACTCACCATACTAAAAAGCTTGATCGCGGCGCTGAGATCACTGTCGATTTCTAACCCGCACCCCCTATATTTAATTAGCGCTCTTCGGACGGACTTTCAGTCTGTGATTATATTGTTTTTCGTAGGGGCGATCCTTGTGATCGCCGTGAGCAGGGCGAATACAAGATTCGCCACTACATCGTGCCGACAAAACAACAAATTGTCGGGGCAGCTCTTTATGACAGACCCTTATTAGCCGCAATTCCTTTTTTTTCGAGCAACTGTGAAACGGTTAACGTCGGTTTAGCGCCCTTCGACAGCCAGTCTGTAATACGATCTTCTTTAAAGGTAACCACAGCCGGATCCTCTTTGGGATCGTAAGTTCCAACAATCTCAATAAACTTACCATCCCTCGGAGATCTGACATCGGCAACAACAACTCTGTAAAAAGGCTTCTTCTTTGTGCCCACTCGCGCCAATCTTATCCTTACTCCCATTAACTTACCCATTGCCTCCTGAAGAAATATTCGCAG
>JAUWNZ010000054.1 GCA_030612385.1 Pseudomonadota bacterium
GAAGGACCAAGCTATCGAACGAAAAACAAAAGCTGAACAGATAAGTACGACACATTGTGAATAGTTTTGACCAGAACCGCTTAACTCTATCTGGCCAAATCAAAGAAATAATGTTACAAGGATCAAAACTTGGAAGGGAACTACTACACCTACTCAATGACCTGGCCTCATTTTATCCGGTGTGTTTGGCCCAGTTCCTGGCCGGTGATGACAATCGAGTTGAATATCCGTGATTTGGATTATGACCATTTTATCACGAAGGCGCCTACAGGGAACTTCTTAAGCAATTTTGCTTACTTCCGGCGCTGCGTTATGTCTTATAATCTGGCGCTTATTTTTAAGACCTTTGTGCTTTCTGATGAATGGTCTAAAGCAAAGACATCAACCTTGCGTAAAAAGCTTATTAATGTTTCAGGACGGCTTGTAAATCGTTCAGGTAAAATGGTCATGCGCCTGATTGGAGGTTTTCCGTACATAGAAGTATTGATATCTGTCAAAGAGCGATTAGTATGGTTGTATCGGAGGTTAAACCCTGTTCCTGTCTAACCACTTAAGATTCTTCACTATTCTAAGATTGAGTATGCTTCGCCGGCAAGGGGACAGGTGTGCCTTGAAAACACAAATTTCAGGACAGAGGTGAATGATTATGACCTGACCTTGTCCATTTTGACTTTTGTAAAGATATAAACATGTCTTTTTCAAAAAATGGCGAAAAAACAGAAAAATTGGTATTTACAAACCGTTCGCTCTGGATTCAGGTATCATACTCAAATCAAAAGCAAAAGGAGCACGATAGCATGCCGAAAATTAAAAATATTTTAAATTATGCCCAAAAGGTCAAGTCTCAAACTGGAAAATCATATTCTCATCAACTCCAAGATATTGTCCGACTGCGGTACTCTTCCAAGCCAATTGGAATTACAGAATATTATCAATTACAGTTTTTTGATGAATCATTTTGTAAAATTAAAAAATTTTTTATTGGTCGAAGGTACAGCGCGTTTATCGATAAGATTTGTAACATTAATTCCTGGAGAGTGATGGCTGAAGATAAGATTGTCAATTATTGCATTTTACGTAATTTAAATTTTCCTATTCCCGGTATAATTGCTACTTATAGTAAACTAGGAAGACGCATCGGAAATGAAATAGTGCTGAAATCTGAGAATGATATTATTAAGTTCCTATCCCAAAATAGTGTTTTGCCGCTTTTTATGAAACCTGTTCATGGATATTTGGGAAGGGGTGTTTTTGGAATAGAAAAAGTGAACATTCCCCATAATGATGTTTTACTTATTAATGGTGAACATATTAGTTTTGATAAATTGCTGGCTACAGCTTTAACGCCCAAATATGATGGCGCTATATTTCAAAATATGGTTTTACCATCTCCTGAGATTGCCGAAATATTCGGTAAAAGAATCAGCTGTATCAGGATTATCGCTTTTCTTTCCTCAAAAGGCCCAAAAGTTCATATAGCTTTCTGGAAAATCGCAAGAGAACACAATATGGTTGACAATTTCGACTCTGGAAAACTTGGAAATATGTTGGGCTGGATTGATATAGAAACAGGATCACTTGATCGAATTATTGGAGGATTTTGGCCGAATACTTGCGAAATAACCGACCATCCTGATACAGGGAAAAAAATGAAGGGATTTATTATTAAACTGAAGTTTCACCGAAATTATGCATCGTACTTTCAAGCAACCATGCGTAGCAGGGTGTTGATAAAAGATTTTTTCAGGGACTTGGGGTTGTTACGGCAAACGGCATCAAAATCCTCATTCAGTGCGGCCTTGGCAATGATGTGTCTTAAGTCCGAGAAGGCAAAACTGTTGCGGCCCCTGACTTTATGCCGACGTTCGGGGATGTTTTCGAGCCGCGCCCCATAGATCCAGGTAACAGTAGCCGCCATCATAGAGAAGTTGATGTGGTTGATCACGGCATGGGCATTACGGGTTTGGCTTTTGCTGCTGCCAATGTCCTGTTTGATCTCCTTGAAACCGGACTCGATTTTCCACCTTGCGCCATAGTACTCGATGATCTGTTCGATGGACAGATTTAGATCAGTAGAAAAGAGGGCAATCCATTGTGTTTTACGAAAGACCCAGACAACCCGGACAGGGCATTTGAGTGTCTTGAGCATGACCAGCTTTGCAGCAACCATTACGTCGCGGTAATGTCCATAGAGAAATACACGATGGATTGATGCATTTGTTTTGATCTTGGCCGCTATTTCAGTACATGTGCCAAGTCGGTCCCCATATTTGCGTGATCTACCACGTTTTTTCTTTGTGCGTTTTGGCGTTATAGCATAGAGGACGGTATTGGAGCGTAACCTGGAGAGCAAATGAAATGCGTCTCCGAGATGCTTACGTACGGGTTTGAACAAACCGTCGTTTCCAAACCAACTATCGCAAACAGCCGTCACACGTACATTGTCAAAGTGATGTGCCAATTGAACCAACATCTCTGCGGCCTGTTCCAGCTTTGTCTGAAACAAGGTAGCTTTACCGGGTATGTTCATGTTATCTGATTTTGACGTAATTGCTTTTTTCGGCAGATAGAATCTATGGGCAAGAGGCAGACACGCCCAGCGACCTTTGATGCGTTTCAGTAAACCAAGGAGAACCACATTCTGCGCCCAGGGATATTTGCTCTGGTTGGCCTTGGCGGCATGATCGAAGATGTGTGAGCAGCCGAAGATCTTTCTGCCAGTCTTTGGGTTGATAACATCATCCAGTGCTACCAACAAACGGCCATCCGTTAGCGGGTTTGGAATCATACTCCATAACCTGGGCCACATTTTGGTCCAGGGGAGTTTGTTTGATGCCATGAAGGTATAGAATCGACGTCGGTTCACGCTAATGCCGAAAAGAGTGTTCAAAGAGCGAAGAATGTTCGAAGAGATAGAATTGGTAAAAGGAACGATGAATGCCAGCAGGGTATAGACGAACCATCGGCTGCGTTGTCTCCCGAGGTGGGTGGATGAGTACTCGTTCTGAAGCGGTTCAAGGATATCGCGTAAAATAAACATGTCAATTTGCTCCTTTCTGGTTGGATATCAATAAGTTAACTGTGTATCCTATACCATGAAAAGGAGTAGATTACAAGTTCTAAAGTGACATAACCCATTGAAATAATTGGCATAAAAATTGCGAATCAAAATCCATGCCAGCTACTTGTGATTTGTGTCTTAAATGAGAAAAAATTTTTTACCCGGTCCGAAAAACCTCTAAAAACGGTGAAACTTCAGTAGAGAAATATACGGCAATTAAAGGGGAAAAGGTCACAAGAAACGAAAAGCTCGATGAATACCTGAGCAACAGGAGTCTTATGGACAGGGAAAGAGAAAAACCGGGGATGGAAGCGAATAGCAGTAAAAAGAATCATGAAAAGTATGACATGTCATGGCTTAACCTCGAAGACTTTTTTGTTATTTTGAAAGAGAAGCTCAATACGTTGGTAACGTTCAAAAGTTGGGGCAAAGGTTGATTTCGACGGTTTGGATATTAATGTTGAAATAGCCTTTGATGCCCAGTTTCTCTTTCCAGTATTGTTCCCATTTGTCTTTTGCGTATTGTTTAATCAGGATCATTTTCGACAGATTTGTCACTGCTGCATCGGACCATCCCCAGGCAATTCTTTTTAGACGACGCCCGATCTCTCGGAATACGCGTTCAAGAAGGGATGTTGTTTTCGGGGCAATGATCCCTGTGGACAACCATAGTTCAATGTTTGTAAACAGCCGCTTTGACAAGCTTTCCAGGTAAGAAGCCCCCTTTGGGTATCCTTTTTCATAAAAGGTGCTGATCAGTTCCTGGACTTCTTTTTTGCTCTTCTCATATCGAGTCCTTACGGGTTCTTTGTCCTCTTCCTTGAGAATCTCAAAATCCCCGGCTGGCAACTCGATGCCGACCAACTGTTTTACCTTATCGATCTGTGGTTGGCTTTCTTTCTTCTTTAATCCGTCTTCCCAGAGGGCATGATACAATCCCCGGGGAGCGTGCCAGGTACAGCGTTGCGCCTCAGCCGCGCCTGAAAGAAAATCGTCCAAACCCGGCTCTCCATCATAGACAAAGGGAATCGGATGATCTGCCGTTCCTTTTATCCGCGCCTTGACAACGTTCTCTATCTCCGGCCAGGAGGTGTTGACAAAAGAACCGAGGGGAACGACTCTGCCCTGCTGCGAAATCCCAATGACAGTCCTTAGCTCTCCCTTAGACCCTTTGTGCTGCTTTACCCCGGTGCCGTCTGCCATGATCCCGGATAAATCTTGCAAAGGGACATCCTCCTGAAACGTCTTGTCAATATCACTGCCGACCACAATATTATGAACGCCTCCCAAAGAAATATCGATCGATCTTCCCTCAATCAATCGGCGATAGTTGGTATCAATGACCGCCTCGATAACCTCTTTCTCAAAATTAACCTCTTTGCGACTATAACCCTCAACCTGCAGGGCATTCAACAATGGAGAATATCGAGAACCGCAGGTAAGGCACTCCGCTACCCTCACCCGAAAAGCAAGAGAACCGAAAACAGTTTTGATCGTCCTGTTACGATAACCCCGTCTGTAAATCTTGCGGCCCCGGCAAAAATGCTTCTCAGCATCATCCTTGCGGATGTGTTGTCCCAGACCCTTCCTCATTTTGCTGGGATAAATCTTCGTCCCGGCCAGCCGCTCCGAGATCAAATCATCATAAACCGCAAGAATCTCTTTCAATATCCCAAGCATCAGGGAATCCTTGATCTCATTTAACCGATAAACAATCTCGTTCAAATTCACTTTCCCTATTGCCAGATCAAAATCACATGTTATACTCACACATCGTTTCATCACGGTCTCTCCTTAAAGGTTTCTGTTTTCCAAAACACACCCTAAAGAGAGATCGTGATTTTTTCAAATTACTTTTTGCCCCAACTTTTGAACGTTACCTTTAAATTAGGAAAATCATCGGGTGTTATTTTTACAACACCTGAGATTCTATTTGGGAAAGAAGTAGCTGCTATTATACGCAATCTTTCCAAAATATTGGAAAATGCAGCAGCTATAGCCACGAAAAATCCAGGAAAAGTTCTCGAATTACTTGATTCACTTTCAAGTATAGAAGGTGCAGCCATTAATCTCCGTGGTGCATTATTTGAGCTGATTGTAGGTCACCTTGTTTACAAGGGTGAGGGAAGTAGCATTGATATTGGAGTTAAAGTTAGAAACTCGGAAGGAAAGTTAGCAGAGATAGATGTTAGACGAGTCAAAGGGGAGCATGAACTTGCTATTTATGAATGCAAGGGATATCAGCCATCGACATCTATCAGTACTGATGAAATAGAGTCATGGCTCACTAAAAAAATACCGATCATCCGTAGTGCTTTATTGGAAGAAACTAGATTCACAAACATAAACATGTCTTTTGAATATTGGACTAGCGGTGAGTTCTCTGCGGAAGCAATACAATTGCTAGAACAAAGAAGCAGAGAAATAAAGAAATACAGGATATTTTGGAAGGATGGAAGGGATATATTGGATTATGCGCGAGCAATAAAATCATTCACCATGGTTTATACATTGAATCAGCATTACACAAAGCATCCGCTAAGTAAGTAGCTTCGTCTACACATGTATTTTAAAATGACCGCTAACAAGGCAAATGCACTCGGACAGCTAAAAGCTGCGCCGCTCGTGCCTCGCTATGCAGCTTTTAGCTGCCGGTGATTTGCCGCGATGGCCCCCCTTCGGGGCACCATCGCCCAGGGTGGGCAGCGGGCCGGTTTACGTTCCTTTGGGCGCCTGCCCCACCGCCGGGCCGCCCACGGCTGGGGCAGTCGCAAAAAACGCGCTCCTCATCCTGGGCGATGGGCACCGTAAGGAGCCAAGTAAATCAAATGGAACACCCTGGAATCCAACATTTATATAAGTTCTATAGCTTTAATACCAATTCTCTTTCGGTGTTGATTAATAGAACTATCTGGTTTTCAAAACCTGCCACATTAAATGATCCTTTCGATATCGATATAGATTTTGCGTATGCTGTAACGCCGTCAGGTTTCAACCATATGATTCAAGTACTCAAGATGCAAGCTGGCATATCGCGAGAAAGAGCAGACTTATTAAGTCAACTGGAAAAGGAAGTCCCTGATCAAAAAGCCCTTGATGAAATGACCCAGGTAATGACAAAAAAATTTCGTGATGATCGAAAAGACTGGGGTGTGTTTTGCTTATGTGAATCATATAAGAACATATTGATGTGGTCTCACTATGGCGACAAACACAAAGGATTTTGCATCCAGTTTATTCGGAATGCAGACAATAAACTGGGTGATTTAGAATATACCCGACCCATTTCCTATAGCTGCATGTATCCTTCACCTGATCTCTGGTCTGCCGATGGACTGGAGCGTATTTATGACGAATTGTTTTTCACAAAAGCAAAATGCTGGAAGTACGAAAAAGAGTGGCGGATGCTAAATGAAAATGGAAACATAGAATTGCCCCTTGCCGAATTTGCCAGCATTTCAGGTGTTATCTTTGGTCTCAATATGCCAACTGCTCACAGGGAAACTATAAAAAGAATCCTTTCGGACAAGGATGAAATAGAATTTTACGAGGCTGTTAAGGTGACAAATAAATTCGAGTTGGACATAGTCCATTGCTGATTCTTCGCAATGAGAGATTGAAATGCCCAACCTGACACTTAACGCAGACAGCTAAAATCGGGGTGTTTTGAAAATAATTGCTGTTTACTTATTTTAGAGCTTTCCGGCAGGCAGTGCCTTTTTATCCGCCGCTGGTTAGTTTGCCGATGGCCCCCCTTCGGGGCACCATCGCCCAGGATGAGAAGCGCTCCTTTTAACGTAACTTTGGGAGACTCCCCAACCTCAGGCCATCAAACGGATGGAGCAGTCGCAAAAAACGCGCTCCTCATCCTGGGCGTTATATGTATCAACAAAGGAAAAATTTAATGGATAATGTTATTCCTTTCCCAAAAAATCCTGATAGCTTTAGCAAAATAGCGGTATGGATTTCTAAAGTATGCCGACAAGCAGGGCTTACAGAAGCAATGATTAAAAATGTCGTTGAGCAGTATCAAGAATATTACTCCCAGCTATTTATCAAATACGAAGCTAAAATGGAGCTTCCAATAGGACTTGGGTTTAATCAGGAGCAGGCAGAGGCCATCTCAAAAGCACACACAGATACGGTACAAGGAATTTTTCGGCATCACGCCAAGCAAATTGCTCATGCTTCTCACATTATTATTGGACTTCTCGCGAGAGAGCAACTAAATGATGCCAACTAAACATATAACATGTCAGTTCAGGTGGACAGCCAGGGCCGTGCTGATTTTTAGCTAAGCGGCTGATCGGAATTATTCATCTTTATTCACTTCAGTGGAAGCCCTGTCTGCCACTGACTGCGTTCGATGGCCCCCCTTCGGGGCGCCATCGCCCAGGATGAGGAGCGCTCTTTTGAACGTAACTTTGGGGGACTCCCCAACCTCAGGCCATCAAACGGATGGAGCAGTCGCAAAAAACGCGCTCCTCATCCTGGGCGTTATCTGTAAGAATAGATAAAACAACAAAAAGGAGGGTACAAATGCTTAAAGACAAGGTGGTTTTAGGGTTGTCACTCGTAGTTGGTCTTCTATTATCTGGTTGTATGACTGCTGCTCAGCACCAGCAAAGTTTACA
>JAUWNZ010000071.1 GCA_030612385.1 Pseudomonadota bacterium
GGCATGCGATCTCAAGATAGCAAGCGACAGGGCAAAGTTTATGTGCGGCTTTGTAAAGATCGGTCTTTTCCCGGGTTTTGGCGCCACCTGGCTCTATCCCAGAGCTATGGGACTGGCAAAGGGTCTTGAAATGCTGTTTACCGGAGACATGCTTACCGCGACAGAGGCCGGAGAGATAGGCATGATCAATAAATTATCGTCTCCGGAAGAACTCGAGAGCACTACCCTGGCCATGGCCAAAAAGATTGTCAATGGCCCTCCTGTCGCTATAAGGTTAATGAAGTCACAGGTGTACAAAGGGCTGGCAACAGATCTGGATACAGCCCTGGACGAAGCTGCCGTTTGCGAATCCATTACGCTTGCATCAAAAGACCATATCGAAGGGATCACAGCCTTTCGGGAAAAGAGGCCGACAGCCTTTAAGGGAAATTAAATATAACTACTCAGGTAGCCACCAAGACACAAAGACACAGAAGATGTTTGTAAATTTCAGCGCTCCTTATCTGATAACTTTGACAATTAAAATTATCAGGAAGGTATCATAGTGTTGTTCTTTTAGAGAGATGACAAGAGTAATAAGGCTTTAATTTTAGTGCCTTAGTGGCTGAGTGGCTGAGTAATAATTGAATAGCAAAAAAAGGGGATAGATCATGACGAAGAAAATTGGCGTGTTATTGTCCGGGTGTGGCGTGTTTGACGGCACTGAGATCCATGAGGCCGTATTGACGTTGCTGACGCTGGACAGGGCGGGCGCTGAAATTATCTGCATGGCGCCGGATATCGATCAAATGCACGTTGTAAATCACATCACACAGGAAGTGACCGGCGAAAAACGCAATGTCCTTGTAGAATCTGCCAGGATTGCGAGAGGCGAGATCAGGAACTTAAAGGATGTTCCCGCCTCTGATCTGGACGCTCTGATTATGCCGGGGGGGCTGGGCGCCGCCAAGAATCTGAGCGATTTTGCTATAAAAGGAACAGGCGCCTCTGTTCATCCGGAGGTGAAACGCATCTTACGGGAGATGGTCTCGGCAGGCAAACCCGTCGGCGCAATCTGTATCGCCCCTGCAACACTGACAAAAGCTCTTTCAGGTAAAAAGCCTGAGGTGACCATTGGCAATGATCAACAGACGGCATCGGCCATAGAGGCCATGGGTGGCACGCATAAGACATGCACAGTAGACATGATTCATATTGATCAGAAGAACAAAATTGTGACCACACCAGCTTACATGCTGGGACCCGGCATCAAGGATGTTGCGCTTGGCATTGAGAAGCTTGTGAATCAGATTATGTCAATGGTTTGATAGTTGAAGTCCATAACAAAGGTGTTAAATATGAAAGAAGACATGATACTGGCTGAACGTGAAGGCCTGATCGGAACCATATCCATTAACAACCCGGCCAAGAATAACGCGATAAGCAAGGAGATGTTCGATAAAATCGATGACACTCTTCGTGAGATGGAGGAAGAGGAAATCAGGGTAGTTATCATAAAAGGAAGTGGTAACTGCAAGTTCTTCTCTTCCGGTTTCGATATCGGCACCTTTTCCGATCACATACCGCCACCGGATGAGACTCTGGAGGAAACAGGGGAGAAATACGAAAAGGAGCATTACAAGCTGACGCTGAGGACCATTGAAAATATTGGGATGCCTGTCATTGCCATGATCAATGGGCATTGCATCGGCGCCGGCGCCGATATCTCAGCCGCATGTGATTTCAGATATGCAGCATCGGGTCTGAAGATTGGCCTGCCTCCCGTAAAGATAAACATAATCTACAATGAAGAGGGCATAGGGCGTATAATCAGGACTGTGGGTCTTGCCAGGGCAAAGGAGCTGTTTTTTTTGGGAAATTATATTTCATCCGAAGAGGCATACGCAATGGGCTTCATCAACAAGATTCTCCCCAGGGAGGAGCTTGAGGAGTTTACCATGGGAATCGCCAGAAGCCTCACTGAGGCTGCGCCACTTGCCTTAAGAGGCATGAAAAAGATATTTTCCTCTTTTATCGAACAACAAATGCTAAGTAAGGAAAGGGTAGAGGATGCCACACGGTTAATCGTAGAGGCAATGAGGAGTGAAGATCTGGTTGAGGCGGTGGAGGCCTTCATGCAAAAGCGAAAGCCCGTTTACAAGGGAAGGTGATCTGATTATATTGGTTGAGGTGAGTTTATATGAGTAGCTACAAACAATACACAAAAGGAGGCTTAATAATATGGCAACAGAACGAAGAACAACGCTGGAAGGCATTACTATCGCGGACTTTAGCCACGCGTTAGCCGCGCCTTATGGTGTGGCGCTGCTGGCCGATATGGGCGCAGACGTTATAAAGCTCGAGGAACCCAAGGGCGATCCCATGCGCCACACAGCCGGGGGCACCTGGAATGTCATGACCAACCGCAATAAGCGAAATATCTCACTGGATCTCAAGAGCGATAAAGGCAAAGAGGTGGCCAAGCGTATCCTCAGCAAGGCGGATGTTGTGGTGGAAAGCTTTACACCCGGCGCCATAGAGAGACTTGGTCTCGGATACGAGACCGTGCGAGAGTACAACCCTAAGATCATCTACTGTTCCATATCCGGATTTGGCCAGACAGGTCCGTATCGGGATCTGCGTGGCTTTGATGTCGTCGCTCAGGCAGCATCCGGTCTGATGTTGAATACAGGCGACGCGGACAGGCCGCCTGTGCGTGTTGGCACATCGGCAGTCGATTTAGGTTCCGGCGCAATCCTGGCTCTCGCGATAGTCCTGGCTCTGAGAGATCGAGAGAAGACAGGCAAAGGTCAGAGAATAGATATAAGTCTTTTTGAAACGGCGCTCTCCTGGATGTCTCAATATGCGCTTGGATATATTATGACCGACCAGCTTCCCCAGAGGCTGGGTTCCGGGTTTGCCGCCTTCTGTCCCTATAAAGTTTATGAAGCCTCTGATGGGTATGTCTTTGTCGGTTGTGCTTTAGACGCTATGTTCAAAAACTTTCGCGACGCTTTCGATCTTACTGAATTGGAGGATCCAGAATACCTTAAAACGAAGGCTCGTCTCAAAGACAGGGAAAAGATTGATGATATTGTCCAAAAGGCTATGAGTAATTACACGGTCAAGGATATTGTGGAACGGTTGAGAAAAGTGGGTGTGCCCTGTTCACCTGTAAACAGCGTGAAGGATACCCTGGAAGATCCGCATGCAGAGGCACGCGGTATCTATGCCTCTATGACTCATCCGCAGGCTGGGGCTGTAAAATTCACACATACGCCCATCATGCGGGACGGCAAATTTGCTGAAATACATTCCCATTCACCTGCCCTCGGTGAGCATACCCGTGATATTCTGGCCGAGTTGAGCTATTCCGATAATGAAATCAATGAATTATTGGCATCAGGTGCTGCTGTTGCGGCGGAAAAATAGATAAGAGGTGTAGTTGTTAAGTGGATAAAAACCTCAGGCCGGAAACAGCCTGGGGTTTACCACTTTCATCAAAAGTATATTATATGAACTCATTAACCGTAAAAGATCTTGATATAAATACTCCATATCCGATATTGAGCCGCATGGAGTTCATCGAGAAAATCCATAAAAGACAGGAAGAAATAAAAGATTCTCTTGAAATTCACGATAGTGGATTATCCGTGTGGACGAAAACGCCTACCGGCAAGACCCTCTCAAAGGGATGCCAGACATGTAAAACCGGAACATGGCAATGCCTGTATGTCGGCAAAAAATGCAACATAGATTGTATTTATTGCGCTCAGGGCACAATGCGGGAGAAGATGGCGGAGCCGGAACGTCCTGATCTCATAAATGACTCATATCATATTGAAGAGGTCAAAAACATGTTTAATGATCCCGGCGCGATATGGGCAGGCTCAAATATCCGGGGCATCGGTTATTCCGGCGGTGAGCCATTTATATATCTGGATAAGGTCCTCAATTTAGCGGAATTCGTGTCCAGGTATCATGACCATATCTATCAGTGGATATATACAAATGGCCTGCTTGTCACTGAAGATAAACTGAAATCGCTTTATGATGTTGGTGTAAGAGAAATAAGATTCCATATCGGAGCAACCAATTTCAATAAAAAAGTCTTGAATAATCTCGAAATGGCAAAAGGAATAATGGATTATGTAAATGTCGAGAGCCCGTCCACCCCCGAGTTGAAGGAATTTCTGATTGATAAAAAGGGAATACACCGGCTGGAGGCTGTGGGCGTGTATCAGATAAATCTCGGAGAACTAAGCACGGTAGCTGTAAATGAGATGACCAAATTCCTCCTGGGACATAAAAGGGCGCTGGAATATTTTCAGAAGAATCAAGTGTATGTTTGTGATTCAATAATCGGCACATCGGTTGCGGGAAGAAATCTGTCACAGTTTTATATATCCCCAACGATATCGAGAGAAATCACGTATGATATAATGGGATATGTTGTTGAAAACAATATAGATATATTGATAAATGATTGTTCCCAGGATGCCAAGCATATTCAAAGACTCCAGAAAAACACCAATGAACAAAATGCAGATGTAATACTAAAAAACCTTTCGCATGACAAGAGGTCCATTCAAAAACTTCTGAAAGATATTAGCGAGCGAAAACTAAATATGATAAGGAAGCATAAGAAACCTAACACACAAGATTATTACATGAAGATATTAATTCAGGATATCACCAATAAAGATGATAAAGGTTACCATCTCAACCTGGGAGAGCTTTTGAGTTCAATTGGCGATCAACTGGATATCAAATTTTAGTCTAAGGTTCTTCCTGAGCTAATTGCTGTTTAACCTACTTGCTATTATTAAGTAAAAAAACGGGCGGGAAACAAAAAATTATTGACACAGGTATCCGATATTGGTATAAAGAGATATTTTGTGAAAGGTATTCAAGTAATGGATGAAAAGGCATTATTAGCAAGTAACTGGTGGTGGCAGAACTTAAATATAGAGGTTTGCCCACCGCTTAAAGTGTAATATAAACTGAAAAAGAATACTGCGAGGCCGTGGAGGACCTGCTTGAGTGCTCCGCGGCCTTTTTTGTTTAGAAGTAAATTTAAGTAACACAATCAAAAACGAAAGGGCCTCCAATCATGCACTATCCGGACTTTGAGGCATTTGAAAGGCTGACGGAGAAAGGGAATCTTGTCCCCGTTTACAGGGAGATTCTTGCGGATATGGAGACGCCGGTCTCCACCCTCTTGAAGTTGAGTTCAAAACCCTATGCCTTTCTTCTGGAAAGCGTGGAAGGGGGTGAAAAGTGGGGAAGATACACATTCCTCGGATCGGATCCGGCTGTTATTTTCAAGGTCGGCGCAGAGGATGTCGTTATCCGGGAAGATGGAGAGATTTCCCGTTACAGGCATAAAGGAGATCCCCTGCGACTTTTGAAGGATTTGATGGGACGATATCACCCTGTCCACATCGATGGTCTGCCGCGATTTTATGGCGGGGCCGTCGGGTTTTTCGGCTATGATATGGTGCGCTATTTTGAGAGTCTTCCCGCAGGGGCCAATGATGATCAGGAGATAGCCGAGGCGGTATTTCTCATCACCGATACGCTGATTATCTTTGACAATGTCAGACACACGATAAAGGTGGTGGCGTCCGCCTTCACCGAGGGAAGAGATGATCTAAGGGGAGTGTACGAAGAGTCGGTCGGAAAGATAGACGCAATGATTGAGATACTGAGCGCTCCGGTGAGAGAGAGAGAGAGCCCTCATGGGCAGATGGAGAAATTTCATCTCCAATCCAACATGACACCGGCTGAATACAAGGCCATTGTCAGACGCGCCAAGGAGTATATAGTTGCGGGCGATGTGATTCAGGTTGTTCTTTCCCAGCGGTTTCAAATGGAAAATAACATCGATCCAATCGATTTGTACCGGGCGCTTCGTTTCGTAAACCCTTCCCCCTATCTCTTCTTCCTCAAACTTGAAAACCTTATCCTTATCGGTTCATCCCCTGAGTTGCATGCCCGTCTTGAAGAGGAAACAGTGGAATTAAGGCCAATCGCAGGTACGAGGAGAAGAGGCCGGAATGAACAGGAGGACAGGAAACTTTCCGACGAGCTTCTGGGCGACCCCAAGGAGAGGGCGGAACATGTAATGCTGGTGGACCTGGGGAGAAACGATCTGGGCAGAATTGCAAAGACGGGCAGTGTACAGGTTAATCAGCTTATGATGGTAGAACGGTATTCTCATGTCATGCATATCGTCTCCAATATTCAGGCTCAGCTATCTAAAGACAAAGATTGCTTCGATGTCATGAAGGCGACATTTCCTGCCGGCACCCTGACAGGCGCTCCAAAGGTCAGGGCGATGGAGATTATCGATGAGCTGGAATCCCTCAGGAGGGGGCCCTACGGCGGGGCGGTCGGCTACTTCAGCTTCACCGGTAATATGGATTTTTGCATCACCATCAGAACCATAATGGTTAATGACGGAAATATCTTTATCCAGGCCGGCGCGGGGATCGTGGCCGATTCCGACCCCGAAGCTGAGTATCAGGAAACCGTCAATAAAGCCGAGGGGATGATTAAGGCCATAAAGATTGCCGCCTCGGGATTTGAGATAATGGATAACTACTCAGCCACAGATTTACACAGATGAACGCAGATGAACGCAGATGAACGCAGACAGGTTTAAATACAAAGAAATCACATAACTACTCAGGTGGATAGGCTGAAGGCTGAAAACTGTTAGGAAAAGTTGGCATACTGTACACTTTGAAGCCATGTTTAATGCAAAAATCTGCTGTTTCGCCGCCAAAGTGCGGCAATTGTGTTTTTCGGGTACCTTCAGCCTGACTACGTAAGTAGTTACAATAAAAGAAAAA
>JAUWNZ010000212.1 GCA_030612385.1 Pseudomonadota bacterium
AGATGGACTGGAAATCTATATGATGGTAGAGATTCCGAGTAATGTTATTCTTATAGAGGAGTTCGGCAAGATTTTTGATGGATTTTCAATTGGGTCCAACGACCTGACCCAATTGACCCTTGGTTTAGACAGGGATTCCTCTCAGATCTCCCACATCTTTGATGAAAGGAATCAGGCTGTTCTGGATCTGATAGAGACGTCCATTACCAAGGCTAATAAGATGGGTAAAAAAATTGGTATCTGCGGACAGGCGCCGAGCGACTACCCCGAGTTTGCCAGGTTCCTGGTTGAATGCGGGATAGACAGCATATCGCTGAATTCCGACACAGTTATAAAAACTACGCTGGATATCCTGGAGGTTGAAAAGAACCTGGGAAAATTATAAAGAAGCGCACCGGAGCAGACTGTAAGCCGGGTTCTGTCCCCCCTTCCGGTTACCCTGAAGGGGGCAATGATCATTAATCTGGGACAACAGTTGCCTGCTGCCTCAAGCGACACTACCCGAGAACTTCGAGCGGGCCACTCTCAAATGTTCTCCTATTTGGTCTTGCTCCGAATGGGGTTTACCAAGCTTCCCCGGTCGCCCGGGAAACTGGTGAGCTCTTACCTCACCTTTTCACCCTTACCCGGTGAGATTAACCGGGCGGTATATTTTCTGTGGCTCTTTCCTTCGGGTCACCCCCAGTCGCCGTTAGCGACCATCCTGCCCTGTGGAGCCCGGACTTTCCTCCAGCCCATAATTGTTGGACCAGCGATCATTTAATCTACTCCGGCGCGCTAAAAACAAAGTTTCGGGTTTCGGGTTCAACTCGAAACTCGAAACTTTAAACTCGAAACTTATAATCAATAGCTTCATTGGCCATCTTATCGGCCATCTTATTTTTATCTCTAACTATATGTTCTATCGTATACTCATCAAGAGATGACAGCAATCTCCTGACAGATACCATGAGGATCTTTAAGTTACTATTTTTTACCCTGTATGTGCCTTTTATCTGATTAACCAGTAGTTCCGAATCGAGAAAGATATGAAGTTTTCCGTATCCCCTCTTCACCGCCTCTTCCATGCCTAATATGAGAGCGCTGTACTCTGCCACATTGTTGGTGCAAATGCCCAGATATTTATTAACAGTACCCACTACGTTCCCTTTCTGGTCGATAAAGACAGCTCCCGCGCCTCCCTCCCCCGGATTTCCCCGGCACGCTCCATCGGTATAGAGATTCAGGTAAGCGTTCACAGTGTTCCTTTCCTTTCATTATTTGTAGCCGTTTACGGCTCGAAGCTTGAAACTGGAAAGTAGAAATTTGGGAGACCTGAAATGAGTTTACGAAAGGAATTAGTCGAGTAGTTAACCACTCGACCATTTTTCCACTCGATCAAACGTTGAGAGTACAAAAACATGAAGGCCAAATTTCCAATTTCTAATTTCTAATTTCAACGTTCCGTGAACGCTTACCATTATTTCTTACTTATATCAGCCCAGTATATAATTCTATTACAGTTAGGACATGATATCAAATTTTCCGACCTTTGCAATTCGTTATACATCTGAGGAGGAATGTTCATATGGCACCCGCCACAAACTCCATTCCACACCGGTACAACAGCAAGGCCATTTCTTATACCTTTAATACCGTCATACTTTTTGAGAAAATCCGCATCGATTTTTTCTCTGATATCACCAATATTTTTCTGACAGGCTAAGAGTTCGGCGTCTATGGAATCCATATCTTTCTCAACCCCATGCCTTTCTTTTTCATATGTTAAGCGGTAGGCGCTCAGCTCCTCCTCCCTGATTTTTATCTCCTCCTTTATATTATCAATTTCTTCCAAAACGCCAATGATCCTGTCCTCGACTTCGCTGTTTCTTCCCTCGGCAATTTCAACTTCTTTGAGCATCGCTTGATATTCTTTGTTTGTTTTTACTTCCAACAGTTTGTTCTTCGTCTTTTTCAGATTTTCAATTCCCCTTTTAAGCTTTTCTTCTTCCTCACCGTGCGACTTTTTAAGTTTTTCAAAGTTCTTCCTCTCTTTCTCCACTTTACTACCGACACGCCTGAATTCTTCATCAAGGCTAATTATTCTCTCCGGCAACTTTTTCTTGTTGATTTTTATCCTCTCTGTTTCTGAATCGTTCTTTTGAAGCTTAATTAACAAAGATATCTGTTCCTTCAAAAAACTTTCCCCCCCCTTCAGCTTTGACGGTTTCGTAAAAAGTCGAAAAGTACCATTTTTCGTCATTCCGGCGAAAGCCGGAATCCGGTAATTTCAATATGTTCTGGATGCCGGATCAAGTCCGGCATGACGTTTTTGGGACTTTTTACGAAGGCGTCAGCTTTGATGGACTCGTAAAAAGTCCACATAGTGTCATTCTGAGGAGCGGAGCGACGAAGAATCTCAATGATATCAGATTCTTCGCTATCGCTCAGAATGACAAAGGAGTATTTTTCCAACTTTTTACGAATGCATCAGCTTTAATTCATCTACAAAAAAAAGTGCACCAGATTGGTGCACTTTTTCATGGAAGTAATACTTCCCCGAATAACTCTATGGATGTAAAACATTTGCTTACCACGACACATACACAAAATACGCCTGCCATAAGAATCTTTGTATTTGAAAATCTACAACTTGACGGAACCGCAAAAAATCACCTGCCTCCTTCCATGCTTATTGAAAGATGATGGGCCCACCTGGGCTCGAACCAGGGACCTACCGGTTATGAGCCGGTGGCTCTTCCAACTGAGCTATGGGCCCGAATTACACCCTGAAATATTTGTATCAGTTCAACAAACAGGGGATTACATTTTTGAAATGTTTATCTCTATCCACGGTGAGCGAACACTTACCGTTGAAATTAGAAATTGGAAATTTGGCCTTCATACTTTTGTATTGTCAACTCGCTTCAGCCCTGTCTGTGCGCCTGCCTGTGCCGGCATGGCAAACAAGCACCCGTCTGCGTGCACCGCACAGGCAGGCGCAGACAAAACTCCCAAATTTCTATTTTCCAATTTCAAGTTTCAAACCGTGAATAGCTACGATCCGCGATCACTCCTACATGCCTGGGTTTGCCCCTATTTACTGAGCTGGTACTTTCATACTCT
>JAUWNZ010000099.1 GCA_030612385.1 Pseudomonadota bacterium
ATCCTGAGAATCGCCGTGTTGGAATTGGCCTTGACGGAAAAGCAGATAATATGGGGAATCTCAGCGAAGGCCGCATCAAAGACGCGGAAATGGCGTGTCAGGGTCCTGTGGCTGTACAGATAGAAAGGTGTGCCTACATCACTTGCAATTTCATCTATGGGCGCCTCTTCACACCAGAGTTTATTGCCCACGTAATTAAAATAGTTCACGGTAATATTACCTGTTCATAATTTCCGCAATATTTGACTCGCCGCTGCAATACCCTGAAGAGTTACATGTAACAACCTTATAAGAATATAACCAACCGATCTTAACACTTGTATCAAGATAACCTGTCTTTTTTTCATCATCCCTGACAAGTTTCGGATCCCGACAGGAAAGATCGGCAATAAGGGAATATTCCCGCGGGCATTCGGGACAGCCGTTGCCATCTATCTTCAATTCATTCCTGTATATCTTAAATCCGTCGACATCAACACTCTTTTCGGGTATACTCCAACTAAGAGCAATCCCTCCTTCGACAATCATGCCTTTTAGGTCGGAAACTGCCTTTGGTGTTGTAACTTTCGGCGGGACAGGATCTCCCCTTTTACCGCAACCGGCAATGAGCGCCGCTAAAAAAAAGACCGCCATCATCATGAGAGCAAGAGGCAATCTATTCTTTTTAACAATCATCCGTCAATCTCCCAATTCCTCGATCCTCTTCAAAACAGATTCCCGAGCCGTGCCGCCATAACTCTTCTTTGAGTTCACGGAATTTTCCACAGTTAAACATCGATAGATCTCTTCGTCAAAGCCGGCATAAAATTGCCGCAGCTCCTCGATACTCAGAGCAGACAACACTTTGTTTTTTTCAAGGCAGTAGCGCACGAGATGCCCTGTTATCCTGTGAGACTCCCTGAAGGGGACACCCTTCATCACCAAGTAGTCGGCGACGTCCGTGGCAGTGGAAAATCCGCGGGCGGCCTCTTCCAGCATTCTTTTCCTGTTAAATTTTAAGTTTCCTATCATCTCCGATAACACATGAAGACATCCCTTTACCGTGTCGACTGTATCAAAGAGCGGTTCCTTGTCTTCCTGCATATCTCTGTTGTAGGACATAGGGATGCCCTTCATCACAGTCAGGATAGCAATTAGATTTCCATAAACACGCCCCGTTTTTCCCCTTATCAATTCGGCAACATCGGGATTTTTTTTCTGAGGCATAATACTGCTGCCGGTGGTAAAAGAATCGGATATCTCCACAAAGCCGAACTCCCCGCTTGACCAGATTATAATATCCTCACAGAATCGGCTCATATGCATCATTAAAAGACCTGCATCAAAGATAAATTCGGCTACGAAATCACGATCCGATACGGTATCGATGCTATTTGTAGTGACCTTTGGAAATTTCAGCAGTTCTGCTACATACTCCCGGTCAATCGGCAGCCGGGTGCCTGCCAGGGCAGCGGAACCCAGAGGCATGACATTGACCCTGCGGCAGCATTCTTTCAATCGCTCCTCATCCCTGTCTAACATTTCCCGGTAAGCAAGAAGATAGTGAGATAAAAGCACAGGCTGCGCTTTCTGCAGATGGGTGTACCCGGGCAGGATGGTATCAATTTCTTTTTTTGCGGCGGCAAGAATAGAGGACTTGAGAGCCATGATCAAACCGGTTATCCGGTTAATCTCATCTCTAAGATATAGTCTTATATCAAGGGATATCTGATCATTTCTACTTCTGCCGGTATGCAGCTTCTCACCCGTCTTTCCAATGCGATCTACCAGGGTCTTTTCAATGACCATGTGTATATCCTCGAGATCAAGAGAGAAGGTAATTTCCCCGGCCTCAATGTCCCGGAGAACATCCTTAAGGCCTGCAACTATCTTCTTTTCTTCTTCACCGGAAATTATACCCTGTCTGGCTAACATCATACAGTGTGCAATGCTGCCCTCAATATCATATTGACAGAGGCGCTTATCGAATTCAATAGAAGCGGTAAATTCTTCCACCAGCTTATTGGTGGGTTCATTGAATCTACCCCCCCAGGGTTTTTCATCGATCATCATTTTCACCTTTAGATTGGTGTCTTATAAACAATTCTTATGAAGTTTACCATAAAGAACTGTGATGGTCTCGTAAAAAGTACAACATACCACTTAATCGTCATTCCGGCCTGCCTGTGCGTTGCCTGTCTGCGTGCGGACACGCACAGGCAGGCACACAGACAGGCGAAAGCCTGGAATCCGAAATTGAGGCATAAAAAAAGGACTACGTTTTTAACGTAACCCCCTTTTTTTTACTTGGTAGCGGGGGCAGGATTCGAACCTGCGACCTTTGGGTTATGAGCCCAACGAGCTACCGGACTGCTCCACCCCGCGCCACTTGTATACTAAACTTTACTACATATAACGCAATCTTCTAAATGTCAAGTTTTTTCTCTAATTTTCCTAAGGACATTGAATGTACTTATTTCTCTTTCCATGCCTTTTACATTGAAAGGATTCATCTTTTCTACCTCGACAACATTCCGAACCTCGCGATAGGTTTCATCACATATCAGTATTTGATCTTCTTCAGCAAGGTGTTCGAGTCTCGATGCCAGGTTGACGGGAGAGCCGAAGACCGTATACTCTTTTTTCCTGTGAGAACCGAATATTCCCGCCATTACTTCGCCGGTGCTTATCCCGATTCCAATAGAAATCTTTCTGCCGGTCGGTGAAAGATTTTTGTTGATTTCAGCCATCTTTTCTCTCATCTTAATAGCGCTTATCACCGCCCTCGCTGCATCATCGCCATAAGATATCGGCGCTCCGAATACACCCATAATACTATCGCCTATGTGTTTGTCCAGGGTTCCATTATATTCAAAGATGATATTGTCGAGAGGTGAAAAATAGTATGAATTCAATATGTCGCAAAGTTCTTGCGGGCTCGTCGCCTCGGACATTTCTGAAAAACCACGGATGTCACTGAAGAGTATGCTGACCTTTTGCTTTCTTGGAATTATGCTTCTTCCCTTCCTTTGTAATTCAGCAAGTATCTGTTCTGAAACAAACTGCTTTAGTCTCTTCTTGATATTATATTCCCTGACCTTCGCCCTCAATTCAATATTTTCAAATGGTTTCGTCAAAAATCCGTCTATGCCGGCATTGACCGATTCAATGGCGCTCTCCATAGTTGCATATCCGGTGAGCATAATTCTGGTGATTTCGGGATTAATGCCACCTATTTCAATCAGTGTCTCCAGGCCATCGATACCGGGCATCTTAAAATCTGATATCACGGTCTCTATATCCTGATCGTTATCCCGGACGATATCGATGGCCTCGACGCCATTCTCCGCCAGGAGAATCCGGTAACCATCTTTACCGAGGACTTTCTTGAGAGATCTCCTGACCCCTTCTTCGTCATCTACTATCAATAAGCCTGTCATATCTTTGTCCTCTCACAGGGAAGCGCTATCGTGAAAGTGGAACCCTCACCCACAACGCTTCTGACATAAATATCTCCCCCGTGCCTCTTTATGATTTCATGAGATATATAAAGACCCAGACCTGTGCCTTCACCGATTTCTTTGGTCGTAAAAAATGGCTTGAAGATATCCTTGAGTATTTCAGGAGGAATACCATCTCCTGTGTCATGACATTCTGCTGTTACATCATTCGTATCTTTCTTGTAACGTGTAATTAGCGAGATATTACCCTTTCCTTCAGGCAATACTTGTATGGCGTTTTTTATAATATTTATAAAAACCTGTCCCAGGTTTGCAAAGTTTCCTTCAATCTCCGGCAGGTCTTCGTCATAATCTTTTTCGATCTTTACATTGAGATATTTGTACTGGTTATATAAAACTCTCAGAGCATCATCCATTACCACATTGATATTTACCGGCTCAACGTATGTCTGTGTCTGACGGGAAAGACCGAGCAGGCTTTTTACAATATCTCTTGCCCTCTTTAACTCCTTCAGACTGAATTCAAGATCATCTATTATCTCATTCTCGGTCTCTCCTTTTTCCGCCCACTCGCTCATGGACTCGATACTTGTCTGGATCAGACTCGATGTACTCGACAGAGGATTATTCAGTTCATGCGCAGTGCCGGCAACGAGCTGTCCAATAGCCGCAAGGCTCTCGGATTGAATGAGCTGTTTTTGTGTTTTATCCTTTTCCTCCAGTACCCGTTTAAGATCTGCAGTTCTTTCTTCGACCTTCCTTTCCAGGTCGATATTCATTTTCTCGATTTTTTCATAATTCCTTGCATTCTCTATAGCTATGGCGCTTTGATCTGCAATGGTGGACAGCAGTTCCATATCTTCACGGACAAATAGTTCCCCCGATTTTTTTTCACCCAATGTTATCATTCCAGTCAGCTTCTTCCTGAAAATCATCGGAATAACAAGTGAGGCTTCGATTGAATCGAGGGCATTAATGATCGATCTCCTCTCTTTTTCAGAAACGGGACTTTTGTCAATAACTGTTTTACTCAAAGGTTTCCTGTTTTTCTCAAGAAATGCTGCCATTGGGTGATTTTTCCCTGTGTCATCAAGTGGTTCGCTCCGGCGCGAGTATGACTGGAAACATTCTTTTTTGCTATCGTAGATCAGAAAACCTACATTGCTCACCTGCAGCGCCTCTGAAATAGAACCTGTCAAAAGGCCTGTAATTTCATCAAATCTTAACAGTGAGGTCATCTTTCCGCTTATCTCTTTGAGAGTCTTTCGATAATCGTATTTACCCCTGAAAAAGAAATTATCAATAAAGTCCTGAACCTTCGTCTTTATCGGGTTGAATAAGAGCGCTATCATCAGGGCGAAAACAAGAGAAAGTATGACAGGGTTGCCATATTTAGAGTGCATGAACAGAGAGTTAAAGACATATATTACAAGTATATAGAAAATTGTCAGGATGCCTGTTAATGAAAAGTAGATAGTTCCTTTTCTTATCACGGCGCCTATATCGAGAAGGTCGTATTTAAGAACCCCAAAGGCGAGAACAATCGCCGGAATAAAGCTAAAGTTACCCACCGGATAGACATTAAAGCCGCTGACAGGGAGATAATTCAGTGAGATAAGGATACTACTGAGGCCCATGCCAAAAAGTGTGTACTTTATCCTGTTTTTCTGCTGATTATTGCCGGCTTTTTTCATATTAAAAAATAGTGTCAGGATACAGTATATAACGGTGGATATGGCCATGAGTGAAAAGATATGGTAAACGGGGCCGGCTTTAGCGATTGTGCCGAAAGAATACTCATTGAATCCGGTTATGAAAAGACCTGTCTGCGTAAAAAAGAGAAATATTAAGCTTATGGAAAAGGCAAGATATTCGAGCCATTTTCGCCGGGAGATTCCGAGGAAGGAATGAACGAATTTGATATAAAC
>JAUWNZ010000015.1 GCA_030612385.1 Pseudomonadota bacterium
ACTCCAGCGCATGATCGACCACAACGTCAAGGAGATTCCCATCCTGGACGATGAGAAAAGGGTCGTAGCCGACCTCACCATCGTTGATCTTCTCAAGTATTATAAGTCTGTCAAAGGGCCGGATTTATTTTGACATTCACAAAAGACAGTCGGTCAAAACGGACACGGCCCTTATTTCCGGCAATCATATCCTGGGTTTGGGATCGGCAAGTAAACAGATCGTCAGATAGTGTGCAATAACATATAGATACACCGGTATTAAAAAACAGGCGTGTGCCTACAAAATCAGGGGTGTTTTTACAGTTTTTCGAGTTCAG
Organism: Pseudomonadota bacterium; assembly: GCA_030612385.1. Taxonomy (GTDB): domain Bacteria; phylum Desulfobacterota; class Syntrophia; order Syntrophales; family JADFWA01; genus JAUWNZ01. The sequence continues at coordinate 318 of JAUWNZ010000015.1, forward strand.
AGACCAGGCCTTGGAGTTGGAATCTTTAGTCTGTTCTTCCGAAGCTGTGTATTATATTGGCAACCGGCTTTCCCGTTTCCGGGTGTCTTTTATTGTGGGCGAGCTGGTAATACTCAACGACAGATCTGCTGTTGTTTTCCCCTTGACAAAATTTATTATGGATGTCCCCGGAATTCTGCGATTACCGTTTCCTACTCCTGTTTCTTTGTCTGGTCTGCCATCATCTGCTGCAGATTCGCAAGCGACTTCAGATTAGAAGAACCATCTATGGCCTTGACCGCGATATCTTCCACCTTTTGATATGATTTTTCGAGCTGCGCGGAGAGGCGGCAACTTAAACCTTGAAAAGGTCGGAGGCGATGCCATCGGCAAATAATTTCCCTCCCAAATCAACATCGAGGGGCCTCCAATCTCTTTTAACCGATATACTATTTCATTTAAATTAACTTTCCCTGTTGCCGGATCATACTGAAGTGTTATGGTAATTTCTCCTTTAATCAAGCTTCAAGCCATGCGAGACCTTTTGAATGTTACTAACTTTTTCAGTCGGCCGCCTCCCTTAATAGTTTGTCCCCCCTTGACCACTTGACGAGATTTGGAACTTGCGGTATTTTATCAAATAAAGAAGTACCCACAGGGAGAATATACCGATGGCTGGATTATTTTTTACAGATAAGGATATGGAAAGGATCGAGGTGGAGGGTTTGAATGAAGAGAAGGCGCTGTCTCAAATCGAAGAATTCAAAAAAGGCGCTCCTTTTGCGAGGCTCATAAGGCCCTGCACAATTGGTGACGGCATTATGGTTATCCCGGAGGATGAGAGGGAAGGATTGATTGCCGCACACGATGAGGCCGCGGGAAATGGCAGGATGCTGAAGTTTGTGCCGACCTCGGGAGCGGCCAGCCGCATGTTCAGGGACTGGCACCGATCCTATGAGAACGGGGATCTCGATTTTACCCCGAAGAGAGGGATGAACTTTGCCGGGGAACTCAAAAGATATGCTTTCTACAACGATGTAAGGGATATTATCTCAAGAGAAGGATATAACATCGATGATCTGGTTAAAAAAGGGATGTTTTCGATGATTCTGGAGTATATCCTTACATCGAGGGGCTTGAATTATGCCCATATACCAAAGGCGCTTCTTAAATTTCATGCCTATCCGGACCGCAACCGCACGCCGCTCGAAGAACATATAGTTGAGGCGGCCCTCTATGTGCGGGATGTAAACAACGTCTGCCGAATACATATTACAGTCTCTGAAGAACATAAATCGATGGTGGAAGATTATTTTTCCCGTGTAAGAGGGTATTATGAAAATCATTACGGACTGGTATTTGACTTCCGGCTTTCGACCCAGCATGCGTCAACCAATACCATCGCCGCCGACATGGAAAACCGCCCTTTTCGAGACAGCGGGGGAATGCTGGTTTTCCGGCCGGGGGGACATGGAGCGCTTCTAAAAAACCTGAATGCCATCGATGGAGATATCATATTTTTAAAGAACATAGATAATGTTGTTCCGGACAGATTAAAGGGAGCAACTGTCCTATATGAGAAGATACTGGGAGGCTGTCTTGTAAGACTTCAAGAGGTGGCATTTAAATATCTGCAACAGATATCTTTGGATGAAATAGACGAAAAACTCCTGTCGGAGGCACCGCGTTTTTGCAAAGAGAAACTCAACATTACTTTCCCTTCGGGATTTAGCGGGTTACCTGGCGTTGAGAGGAGAGATTTTATTGTCGGCAGGTTAAACCGGCCACTTCGGGTATGCGGGATGGTGAAAAACGAGGGGGAGCCGGGTGGAGGCCCCTTCCATGTTGAGGATGAAGGCGGGACACAGTCATTACAGATCATAGAGGAAGCCCAGGTAAACATGGGTTCTGAAGACCAGAAGACTATCTGGAGATCCTCCACTCATTTTAATCCGGTTGATATAGTATGCGGGGTCAGGGACTTCAGATCAAAGAAATTTGACCTGAACAGGTTTGTTGATAAAAAGGCAATTTTGATTACACGGAAGTCTCAAGGGGGAAGAGACTTGAAGGCGCTGGAACTTCCCGGCTTGTGGAACGGTTCCATGGCGCACTGGAACACGGTTTTTGTTGAAGTGCCAATCGAAACCTTCAATCCGGTTAAGACGGTAAATGATCTGTTGAGAAAAGAGCATACGCAGCAGGCTGTTAGTGACTAAAAGTCTTCAGCCTAAATAATCAGTTTTTTAACATCCTCTCTTTTTGCCGCCTTCGTGGATATTAATTTGACTTCCATTGCCATTCTGCATTCGGCTATGGCATCTTCGTTGTCCGGAGCGTCACTATACAAGGCACATATTGAGGCTGCCCGGTCAAGGGTTTCATCGTCGCATCCGTAGGGAGCAAGGGCGACCGGCCCGGGAAAGTGCTTCATTTCAATAACAATATCCCTGTTTTCCTCTGAAAGATTACGAATCGCCGCGTTATCCTTCCTGTTCCTCCCGATAACTATCTTTGTCTTTTCGTCTATTCTGATGTGCCTTCCGGATTTTAGAAGCTCTATGTCTCTGATCTTGAAATCTTTCCTGTGATCAAACAGATCCCTGAGCCGCTTTGAAAACGCCGGATCGGTGAGAAGACATCCGCCGGCGGGACTTGCATAGCGGGTGATACCATATTCTTTGGCCATTTCCATCTGCCGCTTCCGCCCTCTGCCCTGAATATCGCAAAGCTTTCCCCTGTCAACCTTTCCTTCGGTTTCCGGAATTGTCTCGGGGAGGAGTTTTGCGCTAAGCGGTCGCAGGATAAATCCATCATACTCCGAGTTTTTTGCCACTATATGAAGAGCTTGTTTGTTCTGTGACATTGGGCGCTGTCCCAGGACTTCGCCGGTAAACAAAAAATCGGCCCCAATCTCTTCCATCTTTTTTCCTGCCAGACTCAGCATCATGGTATGACAATCTATGCAGGGATTCATATTCCTGCCATATCCATACCTCGGGGTCTTGAGCATGGGTATATATTCTTCCGTGATGTTGATGACAAGCAGAGGGAGTCCGATCATCTTTGCCGCTTTCCCGGCTCGTAGCGCGTCAAAAAAAGGGGTTTCAAAAACCACCCCCATGACATCGATATCCTGTTCCTGCACAACCTTTGCGGCGAGTATGCTGTCCAGCCCGCCTGAAAAAAGAGCGATAGCCTTGACCTTCAATATCTTATTAAATTTACCCCCCATTTTTTATGAAGTAATCCGCGGATATTATGATCTATGTCAAAATTGGCAAGATACGAGGCGCTTTTGTCTTTCGTTGTCTTTATGGCGGGAAGGTATATGGTTACACTTGGATTATTGCTCATTTCGGGAATCAAAAATTTGAACTCATCTGAGTGGAAAGGAATATTCAGGGCATAAAATACCTTCTGAACAACCGTTTTTTTCTTTTCTCTTTCGGATACGAAAATGATTCTGGCGCCCCTTTTTTTGAATATGTCTACGAATTGCTGAGATAATTTCTTAAAACTGATGATAACATGTTCTCCTTTGCTCTCCAATAGCAGATCGGCCTTTACCGACATGTCGAAGCCATCCTCAGTTGCATCAAATATCTTGACCTCGGCATTTTCAGCAGGTGTGTACCCCAAAGCTGTTAATAAAGAGTTTACCAGTTCCCTGTTTGTGCCGGAATTTATTCTTGGGAAATCAGGATCGGGGAAATTCTCGTCGGGGGCGCTCGCAACCCCGGATCCTGCCATGATCTCAGTGATTGTCAGCCCGTTTTCCTCGGAGTATTTCTTTATCGGATATGGGAGCAACTCCGAGCTGTTTTTGATAAGTTTAAACCCGTGAAGAGACGGTTTATCATCGGTGGCTGCTTTGTTTGATATGAGCCAGTCAAGCAGTATGTCAATCCGTGGTGTTTCTCCCACCTTTACATACCTGCCAAATTTTCTGAATGAGTATCTGTCCGACTTATTTATTATCTTTTTGAGAGCTTGAAATATCTCATCACTGCCATCGACAAAGGAGTGGTTCTCCCAGGTCGATTCAATAATCTTCCTGATATCTTCGGGTATCTGGCCGGAAAAGTCGAGTATGACCTTCCCGCCTCCTTCCAACTCAATAACGGGCATCATGGAACAGTTGATGGTTACCTGCCCCGCCGGAGGAATTGGAATATAATAACTCCCGCTTGTTGTAATAGATTCGTCTAACTGGTTCACCACATGCTCGATAACGGACAGACGATTCGCTGTGGGTATCAGTCCTCCCCCTTTCATTTTGAAGCTCTTCCCGGGGAGGAATAATCTTTGACCCGGATAGATTCTGTTTATATTCCTTATCTTTGTATTGAGGGCCTTCACTGCTTCCAATATACCGTCGATGTCCTTATCCTTCGCACCTAACTGCCGTCGGATGATATTCGTTACAGTATCTCCCTTTTTCACGACATAAGAATGGACTTTATCCCTGGAAACGGCCGTTTTTTTAAGTGAAAGATATACCGTGCCCTCTTTTGCCCATAGAGAGCAGGGTGAAATGGATAGGAACAATAAGACCAGGATGACAGAAAAACATACCGATGCATTACGATAACTTCGAGAATTCATATGTAAACCTCCACGGTTTCACGGGTTCAGAGTTTTCCCTCGTTCCCAGGCTCTGCCTTACTTTTACACCAGCGGCGGAGCCGTCACAAAACCTTTTATCTCTCGTTCTTTGTTGTGCCGGCACAGCCACAAAGAGCTTTCGGTGGATTCGCTCCGCTTAATCCACCCTACAAACACTTAAAAGGAGGTTCAAGGGTTTAACGGTTAAAAGCTATCAACAGTGAGCCGTGAACCGTGTAATCTGCGTAATCTGCGGATTAAATTCCACTCCTGAAATCGTCCCTCAGCAACTCCCGCGCGATGATCATTCTTCTCACTTCCGAGGTGCCCGCCCCAATCTCCCAGACTTTCTGATCAAGCAGATGTCTCGAGACCGCATATTCTGTGCAAAAACCATAACCACCATGGATCTGGATTGCATCGAGAGCTATTTTTGTTCCTTTTTCTCCACAGAAGAGCAGGGCTGCTGCCGAGATGCGATCCAGGTCAGTTCCCTTTCCGCCTCTCTTGTCCTTTAGTGAATCACAATAGGAGGCTGCGCTGTATGCCATCCATTTGGAAGCCTTGTAATCACAGTACATATCAGCAAGTTTTGCCTGGATAAGCTGGAAGGAAGCGATCGGTTTTCCGAACTGAACTCTTTCTTTGGCATATTTTAAAGACAATTCAAGACACGATCTCTGGGAACCAAGTGTACATCCGCAGAGTGTAATCCTTTCAGTGCAAAGACCGCTTGTCAAGACGGCAACCCCATTATTGTATTCACCGACCAGGTTTCCTTCCGGAATTTCCATATCTTCAAAGGTGATAAGGCCGGTGGGTGATGATTTCATCCCCCATTTTTTGATCTTTTCAACGATAAATCCCTTTGTCGTCTTTGGATAGAACCAGAAGGCCGACATTCCGTGAGCCTTCTTTTCAGGATCTGTTTTTGCGTAGAACAACATAAAATCTGCGACAGGGGCATTGGTAATGAAGATTTTGCTCCCATTGATAATATACCTGTCGCCCTTTTTAACAGCCCTTGTCGTCATGCTCATCGCATCTGAACCGGCATTAGGCTCAGTAATTCCAAGGCACCCTATCAATTCACCACCGCAGGCCCTGGGCAGGATATCCAGCTTCTCTTTTTCCCCTGCATTTTTTCTGAAGTTATCAAAACAGAGTGTCTGGCTTGCGCCAACGGTCATGGAAAGGGCATTGCTTACCCTTGCAATGGTCTCATAAACAAGGAGTGTCTCAACATAGCCCAGAGCAGAACCGCCATATCTTTCATCAAAAACTATCCCGTTTACGCCAAGTTTCCCAAGTTCTTTGAAGAGATCCTGTGGAAATTCATCTTTTTCGTATAATTCCTCCATCTGGGGTTCCAGCCAATCACTTACCCACCGATATACACTTTCCTCGAGCATCTTTTGTTCTTCTGTAAAGGTGAAGTCTAATGCCATTGACTATACTCTCTTTTTTCTTCAGTGTTTGTCATAAAATAACTGTTCACCGCGGTGAACCCTTACCACATTTTATTATGAGTTAACAGGCAAAAATCATCCTGGTTCCATCGATGCTTTCCCTACTTTCCCCAGCCCCTTTAAATAAAAAACCACCATCCACGTCCTGTCGTTATGATCGTCGGAACAGGTAAATTCAAATCCCCAGCACTGTTTATGATAATTTATTCCATACTCCCTTTCCATATATACATCGTCCATCTGGTTTTTTCTTAAAACATACATTAGATCGACGGAATCGGTGATCACAGCTTTCAGGAAGATATTTGTTTCTTCTAAAGTGTGCTGTGTATATCTATACTCCAATCGGACAGAATCACCCCGACAATCACTAAGATGAAGATCAAAATTGGTCTCTTCCCAGTCACCGGAGTTTACATTATAGTCGAGATCAGTATTAAAATAGATATACCGGAATGGATTGAATTCAAGTTCCATATCCACATTGCCAAAGGGTCTCTTTTTGGGGCCGTCGCGTCTCGCCTCCTTAATATCATACGTCTGCCCAAGCTTGATACGGAGGAACTCCCGGTAACTTATACCTCCGCCCTTTCCCTTCAATCTGGCCATGAAGGTATTGAGCAGAGAATAGGTCAGGCTGTTCTCTTCCTCCATCCTTTCCACGAAGTCGGGCTGATCCTCCTGATATATATAAGGAATATAATTATAGGTCAATTCCGGCTTAATTTCATGCCGTATCTTATCGACAGTCTCACCGCCTATATCAAAGACCCTGTGAACTATTGTGGAAAGCTCTGCTCCGATATGAAATATATCACGGTTGCCGTGCTCTTCTTTCGTTGGCTCCTTCAATCCGCCGGCATCCCATATGGTTTCTCGCAGCCCTATTTCCGGGGTGAACTGGAGATAATCACCAAGATTCAGCGGCAAAGAAAATTTAGGGTGGAGGTCGTAAAGAGATCCTTTGTCTCCTTCGGTTCTGTGATAATTGGCTATCAAAGAGTCCAGCTCAAAATTCAGCGGAGTGCCAAAAACAGGGCGCTGAAGACCTGTAAAGGTTATCTCGGGATATCTCTGGAGGGTCGAATCATTGTCTGAACTTTCAAAATTATCGGTGTACTGAACAAGCGCCGTAAGATTAAATAAATTCCATTCCTTGACCAGACGGGCAGTGGAATCAAGTGACTCGAGAGATTCATCGGCGAGAAAAGAAATCTTACTGAACCTGGAATCCTTCTTGGAGTAATTATTCAAATAATAGTTGTGATCAGAAAAGTCTCTAAAATACCAGTTATCTGAAACCCTTGCCAAATCAGTCCTGAAGTAAAAACCAGGGCTGAATGTGGTCTCGTGATTCAGATAAAACGACCATCTCTTACGGCTGTCCTGCCAGTCACGGCTTAAACCATCCTCCTCGGTTTCAGTTATGTCTTTGGTATCGTTGAGATAATCAGCATAAAATGTGCCAAAAGAATCCTCGTTTATAATATATCTGAACTCCATCCCTTCTTTAAATCCCCTCTTGTCCATATAACGCTGATAAAACGTGGCATCCGCATTCTCTGAAATCGCCCAGTAGAATGGGACCTCTATATCCCAGCCATGTTTGTCTCGTGAACTGGAAAACCGGGGTGGAAGAAAACCCGACTGCCGTGTCGTCTTTGCGGGGAATACCATATACGGCATATACAAAAGAGGAAAATTCTTCACCTGAAAGGTCCCATGTTTTAATACGCCGTAACCGTCGATGGTTACATCAAGCTCTCTGCCGGTAAATCTCCATGCAGGCAGATCATTGTCACAGGTGGTTGCCGTGATATTTTTAAGATGATAGGTGGCTTCCCCGCTCTTCTCAATCTCCTCTCCATTTATAAAGAAGTGATTTTTAGCAAAAAACAGCTTTCCCCGGTAAACAATACCCGTTTTTGAGAAGACATTAAATTCAACCCTCTCTCCACTTAGTGTATCATCATCACTTTTGATAAACACACCTCCTTCAGCCTTGGCGTCACCTGTAGTTTTATTCAAGGCAACGCGGTCCGCCTTCAAAAAACCACCGGTAAAAGTAATGACAACACTCCCTTTTGCGCTGTATGTATCGGTATCTCTCTCGTAAGCCACACTGTCAGCCTCTATATTTACCGGTCCTTTGGCAATCTTCCTTTCAGAGGCAATGGACGGATTAATCTGAAAGAAAGAAAACACGAGGAAAAACGGTATCAGCTCAATAAACAGGGGAACTATATTTCTAAAATGTTGGATTCGATCCATGATCACCCTTACATACTGAGCGTTGAAATTAGAAAATAGAAATTGGAAATTTGGCCTTCATGCTTTTGTACTGTCAACACGTAAATTCGGTTCATCTTTCCCAAATTTCTAATTTCCAATTTCAAGTTTCAAGCCGTGAACGGCTACCGTCAGGGTAAGAAAAGTCTCTTTATCTCCCCAACGAGAAAAAGCGAACCAGTCACACAGATAAGATCATCTTCTCCGGCAAGTGTAAAGGCCAGCGAGAGAGCCTGTTCTGAATCTTCAATAATTTCAACACTATTGCTGTACATCCTCGCAAGGGGCAGTATATCTCCCGGATGCAGCGCCCGTTTCTCTTTCGGTTTTGTAAGGATAACCCACTCGGCAAGAGGGGCTAATTTTTTTAACATTGCCTTGTGGTCTTTGTCGCTAAGAACACCGAAGAGTAGAACCAACTTTCTGTAGGAAAAATCTTCCCTTAGCGCTCTACACAGGACGGAAGCTCCCGCCGGATTATGAGCGCCATCGACAATTAGCATGGGAGAATTATGGAGCACCTCCAATCTTCCTTCCCATTCCACATTTCTCAAACCGCGGGCCACGGCGCCGGCATCGATATCAAATCCTTTCGACATCAGAATCTCTATCGCGCCAAGAGCCACAGCGGCATTCTCCATTTGATGCCTTCCGGGCAGGGGACATGCAAGGTTGCCGTAAGACTTCTCGATCCCTTTATATGAGAATGTACCCTCTCTCGCCTCTCTGATTTTCATGTCCTTTCCAAGCTGGTAAAGTCTCGCCCTTTGTTCGCCACAGATATTCTCTAATACATTCAGGACGCCCTTCTGTTTTGCCGCCGTTATACATATTCCACCAGCCTTGATAATTCCTCCCTTTTCCCACGCGATGGCTTCTAAATTACCGCCAAGGTATTCCGTATGTTCCAGCGAGATATTGGATATCACAGAAACCTCAGGTATCGCAAGATTTGTCGCGTCAAGTCTTCCCCCCATTCCCACCTCCAAAACAGCCACATCAACATCGCGCCGGCAAAAATGGAGAAAGGCCAGAGTTGTCACAAATTCGAAATAGGTTATATCCTCCTTAACCTCTCGACGCACCTCTTCAATCAATCCCGCGAGTTCCTCTACCGATATCATACAATTATCTATTCTTATACGTTCCCTTATATCGATGAGGTGTGGCGAAGTATAAAGACCAACCCTCAACCTTCCTTCAAGGAGAACAGAGGAAATCATTGCGGCAATGGAACCTTTGCCATTGCTGCCGCCGACTATAACTGTTCTGTATTGTTCCTGGGGATTATTCAGTCTGTCGAGGAGTCGGGAGACAGGACCAAGGCTCAAACGTATCCTTCCCCCATTCAATTTTGATAGGTAATCAAGAGAATCTTGAGGAGGCATTTAATCGAAACCAAAATATTCGTAAGCGTTAACGGAATGTTGAAATTAGAAATTAGAAATTGGAAATTTGGCCCTCAGGCTTAAGAGCTTATGAGCTTTTGTACTGTAAACTCGTTTCATCTTCCCCAAATTTCTAATTTCCAATTTCCGGTTTCAAGCCGTGAACGCCTACTTAATCCTTATCACTTCACCTTCGCTGAGGATACGGATATATCTGTTACCGATCAAGCTCACCTCTTCCTTTATGGTCTTTTCATACTGGGGTTTCATGTGATAAAGATAAACATGTGGCGCTAAGACACCAAGTTTCGCCAATTCTCTCTCAAGACCGGAGGGTGTAAGATGCCCTGTGACATTGGCAATCGTATTCAGGCTATCGGGGAATGACGCTTCAATAAATATGGCTCTTAAATTTTCCTGTTTCCGCGCAACCTTCCATATCTCTTCAGTCGGCCCCGTATCTCCCACAAAGATCACTGAACAGCCTTCAGATTCTATTACGTATCCCACCGTCTCGACGGTATGATTAACCAGGACGGCGTTAATGGTGAGATTGTTCAGCTGGAATTTCACACCTGGCTGGACCACCTCGAATTCAAGGACAGGGTTTTCCGGAGTCGGGATCTGTGAAAAATCAGGCCATATAATATCATTAAAGAGATGCGCCCTCAATGCGTCAATAACTCCCCGCGTGCCTATAACACTAATTGCCGGATATTCTTTTTTACAGTAATAAAAATTGTCAACCAAAAGCATTATGTCACGTACATGATCGAGATGGGCGTGAGTTACAAGAATAGAATTTATATTAATCTGCTCTTCCATTGACAGCACAGAAGTTATTGTGCCGCCATCGATCATAATCGTCCCATCCAACAAAAAACTGGTGGCATTGTAACCTGGGAGCTGAGATCCGTGGCAGCCTAATACCCTAATATCCATGTGAATTTATTCTTCCGGTATAACCTTAAATACCTCGTCGCCGGGACGAACACGATCAGCTACCTTAATGCCGATATAATCACCCGCGACGGCCTTTTCGACATTTTTGTTATTTATTTCCATCGATTCAATCTTATCTTCGAAATCGGTGGTATGACCCGTTAATTTAATCGCGTCGCCTACTTTCAACTCTCCCTCAGTAATCTTGACTGCAGCTACACTCGGTTTTGCAAAAAACTTAACAACCTCGCCAACTTTTTCTTCCACCATGATTAATCCCTCCTTTCCTCATGATTTTACAGAGCGTTCACCGCAGAGCTCGCAGAGAGCGCAGAGAAACTATTCTTGTAAGCCAGGAACCGAGATCGTTAAATTGTTGAGTCGTCGAGTGGTTCAAAGACATTCACCACTTAACCACCTAACCCGGACAAGCCGGAGGTGAAAACCCGCAGCTCGTAGCCCCTATCCACCAGCTATGAGCTATGAGCTGTTTTGTCATCTCTGCGTTCTCTGCGGTGAACAGTTACCAAAAAGCGTTTCTCAATAAAGTCAATTAGCCCTTTAATATCATCGATGTCCAAACAGGCAGCGCCAACATCCAGTTTTCGATCGCTGACTATGGCGATCAGGTTCTCCTCACCGCCACACAGCAGTTCCCTGTTCATCTCAGCGCGAAACACCTCAATCTTGGGGTGCGGGCTTTTTTTGTATCCCTCAGAAAGAACGATGTCCACATCTCTGATGTATTTATCTCTCAGTTCTTCAATCTCATGATCTCTTTTCACATCTTCAATAAGGGCAATTTTCCATGGCGATGATATTATAGTAGTATGAGCGCCGGCCTTTTTATGGCGCCAGCTATCCTTTCCCTCGTGGTCGATATCAAAACCATGGACATTATGCTTGATGGTTGCCACATGGTAACCCCTTCTGTTCAACTCTGGAATCATTTTCTCTATCAGGGTTGTTTTGCCTGACCCTGATTTACCAACAATGGAGACAATAGGGATCATTTTTTCACCGTGTTAGTGCAGGGTATAAGGTTTCGGGTTTAACTCGGAACGTATCTGTTCACCGCAGAGGCGCAGAGACCGCAGAGATGACAAAAGAGTTATACTGAGAAAGGCACATAATTGAGCTTTTGAATTAATCAAAAATGAACCCTCAAATATTTGGTATACTGCAACCGGTCATAATTTGAGATTTTACTATCGTGTTATTTTACCACGAAGCGCACGAAGAATACGAAGAAT
>JAUWNZ010000316.1 GCA_030612385.1 Pseudomonadota bacterium
AAAGGATACAAGGTGATATAAGAATGAGCGCAGTTTCATTTAGCAGTTGGAACGGTAAAATCGTGGATAACAGGAAAGGCGGGGCAAAAAGTGTCGCCAAATTCGTGGATGTTAAATTGCCCGTTGACAACATTTCTGCTCTGGCGGGTTGGAACGGGCTTGTGGTAGTCGATCCGGATGCAGACATCGTATCCCTGACCATAAATTATCTGAAGGAAGCGAGAAAACTCTCCTGTGGCGAATGTTCAGTCTGCAGGCTGGGAATAGACAGGCTTCTTGATATCTTTGGAAAGATGGCGGAAGGTGAAGGGAGCGGAAAAGATCTTACCGAAGTTCAACAGATTGTCAAGGGAGTCTCCGCAAGCAGCAAGTGCAATTTTGGCCGGTCGGCGCTATTTCCGGTACTGGATGCCGTTAAATATTACAGGTCGGATTTTATGGCCCTGATCAAAGGTGAGAAGAAGCTGAAAACAAAGGAATATTCATCTGCTGTCACCGCCCCCTGTGTCGAGGCCTGTCCTGCCGGTCTCGATATCCCGGGCTACATCGAGCTGATCAGAAATTCCAGGTTTGAGGAGTCTCTCAATCTGATCCGAGAAAGATGCATTCTTCCCGGCGTCGTTGGTCGCGCCTGTCTTCATCCCTGCGAAGATGCCTGTGTGCGTAAAGATACAGATGAATCCCTTTCTATCAGGCTGCTGAAGAGAGCGACGGCTGATTATGACCTTAAGGAGGGCGGCAGTCCTCTTGCGGGGCCTTCAGTGGAAAAGGAGGAGCAGGTTGCCGTTATCGGATCCGGTCCGGCGGGACTGGCTGCCGCTTATAACCTTCGTCTGATGGGATATCAGGTCGCCATATATGAATCCCTGCCTCATGCAGGCGGGATGGCGGCGGTGGGGATTCCGGATTATCGGCTGCCCAAAGATGTTCTCAACCACGAGATAGACCTTATCAGGCGAGTGGGGATTGAAATAAAACTGAATAGCAAGGTTGAAAAACTCAGTCCGAAAGAGTTGAGAAAAAAAGGATATAAGGCGATCTTTCTTGCCGTTGGCGCCCACGCCGGGAACAGGATCGGCGCCGAGGGGGAAGATAAAGGGTATGAAGGTCTTGTTGATGGCGTGGAGTTCTTAAGGAAATGGAGTCTTGGCGAAAAGGTTCAGACTCACGAGAAGGTGGTTATTGTGGGCGGCGGCAATGTCGCCCTGGATTGTGCGCGCAGTTGTGTCAGGCTCGGCTTTAATGAGGTGGATATCATCTACAGGAGGTCGAGGACTGAGATGCCTGCAAGTGACGAAGAGATAGAGGCTGCGGAAAATGAAGGCGTGAAATTTAACTTCCTTATGACCCCCGTAAAGATATTGGCTAAAGATGGCAGGGTCAGAGGAGTTGAGTGCATAAAAATGGAGTTGGGTGAACCTGATGAGAGTGGAAGGAGAAGACCGATTCCTGTTAAGGGATCTGAATTCACCATTGATACAACCATGGTTATACCCGCAATCGGTCAGAGTCCTGATCTGCCTGTAATGACCGGTAAAGACAA
>JAUWNZ010000147.1 GCA_030612385.1 Pseudomonadota bacterium
ATAATTACGGAAAGTTATGGGAATAAAAGCCATATTTACACAAAAAAGCTTTACGCCTTGATATTAATCAATAAAACATAAAAGAATCTTTTAAGCAAGAAAGATTATGGAAAATCTGCCGCGATAGCGGCTTACTTGAACCAGCCAATCCACCGGATGCAAAAGGCCGCGGCTTTTTTGATTAAAAAGGTTTTACAACGTTTTTCGCCTTTGCATAATTTTGTGGCAGCCTTTTGCACTCGGTGATCGGGAACGTTGGGGGGTCGGAAAATGAAACCCGAGGATCTGAAAAATTACTCAGAGTTTATCAAAAATATCGTGCTCGCATTAGGCTTGTTTGTTGGTGGTATATGGGCTCTTTATACCTTTGGCGCAAAATTAGAAATGGAAAACGCTAAAGCAAAACTTGAGAGTGTCAATCAATCATTAATATCTCGCGCCATTTTGGTACCTACAATTAAGGTGTCAGCAATAAATAATAAACAAGAAAATATTTGGTATTTAAAGACCATTATTACGATAGAAAACAAAGGAAATACAGATGCTTCAATACGTTGGGACGAGGATCCGTTAATAGTTGCTAAAGTAAAATTCGAGAACGGATCTGTAGCAGGTTTTGAGAACCGAACGTATGCTTCCGAAATTTCTATCGTTCCTAAGAAATACGTTGGTCCAACGGCCCCCTTTGACAAACCATGGGTATCAAATGAAGCATTTGTTTTGTCTAAACAAACCAAAAATTTTCAGTTTATGACCAAGGTTTTCTCGCCAGGCGTATATCTTGTCCAGTTCATGGGATATCCAAGTAGGAATATTGAAGAAACAAGATCAACTGTCGAGCAAACTGCTAAAGGGATTGACACAATAGCTGTGAGTGATCACATTTTTATTGCTGCCCCCCCTAACAAGGCTAATTCAGCCGACGCAAAAAGCCGCGCGGCTGATTAGCGGCGTTGGGCGCAAGGTGATATTCCATAAGGAGTTTTCAGATGATAAATATCCAGCACGATACCAAAGGTCAGCCGTTCATCGAATGGGAGCAGGCGCCAAGCGGGTTTAAGCGCGCCTGGATTCAACACAAGTCAGAAGCTGAAAAGGATTGGGCCGATACTGGACGCTATCTCAACGTCGTCCGTATTGAAAGACTCGGCGGCGGGCCAGCCGGTAATCCAACTGATTTTCCAATTTTCACCACACTTTCTGACGAACAGATTCTGGAGGCTTTTGTTGCCGCTGTTTCGGCTATTACTGGTTGCCGTTTGCCGTAATATTTTGCTGACGTTGAGAATCCTCATAGAGAAGACATGGCCAATTTTGAAGAAATCTTGATAGAAGTTCAGAAGAACAATCGTATCTGCCCGAAGCCCCAGAAATGGCAACAGCTATACGAAATGCTTCCCAATAAAAAGCGCAAGGATGTGGGCTGGGAACCTGCTCTGCCGCTCATATTGGCTGCATGGTATGATACGCCAGCGCTGCTAAAGATGCTTCGCCTTCGCGAGCATATTGAATGGGCAGAAGCCCATGGATGTCTTGAGCAGGTCAGTTCTTTTTTGTACGAACTCCCGGAGGATCAATGGCACCACATTGGCGATTAGTACGCCCAACCAGGCGCTTGAGATGGACTGGGCAAAGCCGTGCCGTTTTTGAAAGGTAGTATTTAACCGGTAGTTTTTAGCTTTATCATAGTTTTTCGGTTATCGTTGCCCAGCCACTCAGCTTTACGTTCGATTGAAGGAAATGAAATGGTTGAATGGATAATTGAAAATAAGACTTGGTTGTTTAGTGGATTGGCTGTAGCCATACCTCTTGCAATAATAGGATGGATAATATCTCGCCCGAAGAATAAAACCGTTCAAAAACAGAAATCGGGGTCACTGTCAGTTAATATACAAGCAGGCAGAAATGTAAGTATAGGAGAACGAAAAGATCATGAGCGATAAACAGGTTCAGAAATCTGGTGATGACTCGTTCAATATTCAGGCTAAATCTGTAAATATTCAACCTGGGCTGACATATTCAGACGTAAAAGAGATAGCCCTTGATGTATTCAAAAACAACTTTGAGCATCTTTCCGTAGTTGCAGCTGATACAGCTAAAAAGCGTGCCGAAGAAATTACAGGAAAATTTTTGAATGAACTTGAAAAACGTAATAGTGAAGCTTTGAATCAAGCACAAGACCCAGATTTTCAGTATTCTCTTCTCACAGTTCAGAAAGAATATGCAAAGTCAGGTGATAAGAATTTAGGCGACCTTCTAGTAGACATTTTAGTAGAAAGGACAAAAGTAGATCAGAGGGGTCTCCTTCAGATTGTTCTAAATGAATCTCTTGCTGTTGCTCCAAAACTTACAACTTCACAGTTATGTGCTTTAAGCATAATATTCTCTCTCAAATATACACGCTATTTGAAAATGAATTCATTAGATATGCTGAAAAACTATATTGAGTACCGTTTAGCGCCCTTCGCAAAAGATTTGCCCAAGAGTCAAGCTAGCTACCAGCACTTAGAATTTGCTGGATGTGGTAGTATTTCAATTGGAAGTTCAAGCATTACAAGTATTTTCAAACAAACCTACCCGGGAGTTTTAACAACAGGTTTTTCTAAAGAGCAATTTGACGGTGAAATTAAGCAAATCAGTGGTAGCGAAAAACTGTTAACGCCTTGCCTACGTGATAAGAGTCTTTTTCAATTCAATGCTACAGATTTCGAAGTATTGAAGAATAAAACAAAAGAAAATGAAATTAGCGAAACTGAATATCCAAAAATAGAGAACTTCTGGAAGAAATACTTAATAAGCGATGAACAACTAAAAAAGAACCTAATTAATAAAAATGAGAGCATGGCTATTATATATGATGTATGGGAAAATTCGCCAATGAAAAACATGTCACTCACAAGTGTGGGAATTGCGATTGCACATGCTTATACTCGAAGCAAAACAGGAGATTCTGACGATTTGTCAATATGGATAAATTGAATCGAACAAAGCGCTGCACCTGACAGCGAGAGCCTGGCGGCTTCGCTGCAGGCGAGCTTGACGTTCTCCCCTCCGCTTCGCTCCGGGGGGGGAATGCGGCAGTTGAGCAGCGAACTCCTGATTTCCCCTCCGCTCCGCTGCGGGGAGAACCAGGAGTTCGAGACAGATGCCCTTCGGGCACTGCTCAACTGCCGCATTAGGTAAAGGAGTTAACGAATGACTAATTTTATTAAAATCATCGGTTATCTTACCGCTATTGCTAAAGGCGTGAAATCCATCGCGGACATAGCTAACGAAACTTCCGTGCAAGAAAAAACTATCTCGCTTAATAACATCATTATTCCCCTGCAATCCGCAATTATGGAAATGCAAACGGAGCATCAAAAGCTGATTGATGTTAAAAATCATCTCGAACAGGAATTGATAAATTACAAAAACTGGGATTCCGAAAAATCTAATTACATACTTGCCGAAGTTTCCTTTGGTGTTCGCGTATACGTGGAGAAGTCGAACGAGGATAATATTTATAAACGATTGTGGCTTTGTCCAAAATGTTTTGAAGAAAACAAGAAAGGGATCCTCCAATTGCAAAAAACTTACCCAAATCCGAGAGAATATATCTGCCATTTATGTGATTCCTTATTTCTAATTAGACCGACTACCTAACCCATAAGGATTGAAAAAAGGGGTCAAGTCTCCGTTTGACTTATGTTGTTGGTTTTAATACATAAAAATATAATAATATCACCATGTTCACTTAATCGGACAAGGGGGAGTTTTTTCTCTCTTACCAAAACACCCAGCATGCGGGTCCGCACGAGGCGTTTCACAGGACTTTATCGAGCCGTAGCCGGATAATGAATGTACACCCATAGTAGCAGGTGTTCATTTGGGTAGGGCGGTTCAATAACATGCCCCATGCGAACTGCATGTCGAGCAGATCTCCCCGGATAAGAACGTGAACTTTCGCTACACAACCGCAGCATTTACCATATCTCCTGAACCCCGGGCTTTGTTATGTTGTGCTAACTTACCCGGAAACCTGGCCTTGTATGCTGTTTCTGTCCGTCGGCTCATAGCTTTGCACTCCGGCTTCCTTCAGACCCTTCCTCGCGGAAACGCCCTTGCCTTCGGCTAATACTTTTGCTAATATGT
>JAUWNZ010000166.1 GCA_030612385.1 Pseudomonadota bacterium
AGTTACCGGTCCTCGCATGAACATAGAACTGACTTTTGTTATTTTTTTGCCTCGTATAACTCCCATAGCGTTAAGGCGATTGACCAGACCCTGACCACCCCTGATTTCGATGACAGTCCCACTCTCTTCCGGTTTTAATTCCGTAAGGATCTTAACCATTTCTTGCCGCCTTCCATTTATATGAAAATCCCCTCTTTACCATAGGGGAGATAAGGGGGGGGTCATGCTTCGTTGTGGCCGACAACAGGCCATGTAAGGTTATTGCAACTTATTTTATTTTATTTTCCAGTTCTTCTATTTTTTCATTATACTCTTTTGCAAACTCCCTCATCCGTTCCAGGCATTCACCATTAACGCTGCCATCCTGTCGATATTCATCAAAATATTGCAGCCAGTCAGTACCGCCTCTTGGACAGGCCTTAACGAATTCCATAAACTTCACAAGCTTCTCGAGGGTAACAGGGCTGACAGCATGTTCCATTTTACAGGCATCTTCCTCTGCCGTTTTTGAATCTATATTCAATATGTCGGCTAAAAAATTACGAAAAATCACATGCCGGCGATAAATGTCTTTTGCGATATGTTCACCCTTTGCTGTCAATTCCACATATTCATATTTTTCATGATTGATCAGACCTCTCCGGGAAAGGGTATTGAGCATACTGGTAACCGTTGGCAGCTTTACCGCCATCTTCCCTGCTATATCCTTAACGCGAACGGCTTTTTTTTCCTTTTCGAGGTTAAGGATAGCCTCCAGATAATCCTCCATTGTGGAACTTAGTTCTTTTTCAGGCATAATTTAGTCTCCCCTGCAGAAGATTAAGAAGCAAACCGTGATAAAGAATATTAGACTTATCTAATATTCTTTACCTATATTAAAGGAAGGTTAGTGTCAAGCCTTTTTGTGCGTGAAATTGGGTGGGAGATGGGATGATACCAGAGTTTTTCACGGCCAGTCTTCTATCAGTTTCGGTACGATCCGACCCGCTTTCCCGATCAGGGTAAAATCCATATGGTCTGATTGTGAAGTTCGCTCAAGATTGATCTCAGCCACTGTGGCGCCTGCGGCCTTTGCCTCAAATGCCAGTGAGGCGGCCGGTTGTACCACGGCTGAGGTTCCTATCACAAGCATGACGTCACAATTCCTCGATGCAGCTACGGCCTGTTGCAGAAGATCCTGATCCAGCGCCTCTCCAAACCATACCACATGGGGACGCAAAGCTCCGCCACATTCCCCGCACTTAGGCGAAAGTCCCATGTCCGGGGAGAGATCAAGCTTGATCTCTCCGCAACCGGTACAGCGAACCTTCCATATATTGCCATGAATTTCTATCAGATTCCTGCTTCCGGCCTTGAGATGAAGACCGTCTATATTCTGAGTAATCAAAGTGAAGTGAGGTATCCTTTTTTCCAGTTCAACAAGGGCATTGTGAGCCGGGTTACAGTCAACTCCACCGATGAGATCCCGGCGCCAGTTGTAAAATTCCCAGACCAGTTCCGGATCTTTGGCGAACGCCTCAGGTGTTGCCAGTTCCGTCACCTGATATTTTCGCCAGAGACCGTCAGCGCCCCTGAACGTGGGCACGCCACTTTCGGCGGATATCCCCGCGCCGGTCAGCACGGCGACGCTTTCGGCCTTCATAAGAGCCTTTTTCAGTTCATCTATTTCTGACACTTTGGGTCTTGCCTCATATGCTCAAATTAGCGCACCTTTGGGCGGACTTTCTATCTGTGATTTCATTGCTTTCTCGTAGGGACGATCCTTGTGATCGCCCTGATTAGGGCGAATATAAAATTCGCCACTACATTGTGCCGATAAAATAATAACACTATGAAAAATGAAAATTCCTAAGACTATCAAGTTAAATTCCAGGTTCATTATGTGTTTCGAATATTCCCCACACACTATTTTGGTCCTGGTTTCGTTAAGGTGATTATTTCCTCTATACCGGTCAGTTTTTCCAGGATACCAATTTTATCTATTAAAAGTTCTATGTTTTTTTCAGGTATGGTTAGTTTTGACGCATCTCTAAACTTTGTTTTAATTTCTTCAAGACTTAAGGGATCTTCCGGACTCCCTTTCGGCGCTGCTTTGAATCCTTTATACTGTGTACCGTCTTTCATTTCGACTATGACTCTTGCTCCTAAATTGAGTTCTCTAACAAGGGTGGCATTCACTTTTCTTCTCAGATTAACCAGCTTGGGATCATTGACTTTTTCATCAGTAAACTTATCTAAGGTTACATTTCCTTCGGCCAGAGCAAGCGCCGCCAGAAACCAGAGGCTAAACTTTCCCTCTACACCGATTTTGGGTTCACGAATGCCGGCTGAGGTAAAAGCAACCGGTCCGGTCTCTATTTTTAGTTTTTCTACATCTTCAATGTCTAATTGATTTTTAATCTTGATCTCCTCCAGGAGATCTATGACCGAATGCGTTCAGGCACAAGTCGGATACGGCTTAAAGCTAAGATCAGAGAGATAGTATTTTGATCCAAGTCCATCCAGAACCACATCTTCATCCGGGTTGTCTGTTAAAACATCAAAATATCCTAATTTGCCTTCAATTATCTCCTTTGAACTGTTAAAACCTTTTTCGGCAAGATAGGCAGACATTACCCCATCCATTGAAGACTTACCGGCGTTAAAAGGTTTGGTCATCGTTCCGAATACCTGACGCAGACCGGCTGCCTGGGTGCCGCAGATCCCAAAGGCATTTATAATCTTATCTTTATCCAAATTTAAAAGCCTTGATACACCGGCCGTAGCGCCAAATCTTCCCGCAGTTGCCGTAGAGTGCCAGCCTCTCTCATAATGAGAACTTGTCAGGCCCAGACCAAGCCGGATGGTGACATCTATACTCAGAATAAGCGCCGTCAGGATGTCTCTTCCGCTTGATTTTTTGCTTTCCGCAACGGCCAGAATAGCAGGCAGGCAGGCGGCGGTAGCATGAATAACAGTTTTGGCATGATAATCATCAAAATCAAGCGCATGGGAGATTACCCCATTTGCCAGGGCCGCGTGTGAGACATCTGTTTTTATATCTGTGCCTATGACGGATGCTTGCTCTTTCCCTCCGAATTCTCTCACATATTCGATTATTAGCATGGCTGCATCCTCTTCCAATCCACCGAGGGCGCCACCCAGCCAGTCAAGACAGCTATATTTGCTTTTTTCTACAACATCCCGGGGGATGTCATTGAAATCGGTGTCATGAATAAATTCCGCCAGGTTTTTCGTTAACTCCATAATTTTTCACCCTCCCCTTTTTGTTACCGACTGATTGAGATTTCGGGCAAGCGTTCACCGCAGAGCTCGCAGAGAACGCAGAGAAACTACTTATGCAAAATAGGGCTGCCAACTTAACGTGGGACAATTCGCAGAGTGGGTATTGCCGGCAAATTATCCATGCCTTGCCTTCATAACTACGAGGTACACTACCAGGATGAAACCAAGGGCATTCCCTGCGATAAGTGGGATTGCTTTCATCAATAAGCCATAGATGAACCACAAAAAAAGGGCGACTGCAAGGGTAGTAAATGCGCCAAGTGACAGATCCCTCGTTTTTTTGGTTTTATAGACCTTTATAACCTGAGGAGCCATCGAAAGCGTTGCAAGTAGCGCCGCCAACAGTCCAATGATAGTAATGTTGTCCATATCGAGACTTCGTCAAGTGGCCGAGTGATTATTATTATGTAACTACTCAGCCACAGATTCACACAGATGAACGCAGATAGGTTTAAATACAAAGAAATTACGGTATCAGCTCAATAAATAGGGGATTACATTTTTAAAGTGTTGATCTCGAACCACGATAAGCGTTCACCGAACATTGAAATTAGAAATTAGAAATTGGAAATTCAGCCTTCATGCTTTTGTACTGC
>JAUWNZ010000294.1 GCA_030612385.1 Pseudomonadota bacterium
AGCGCCTGTGTAACGATACTGTTTTTTGAGGTTATCGGCCATACGTTTTGCCTGTCTGATACAGGTATCTTTAATGAATCGGTGACCTGATAATATAGCATTGCGCAGTATGTCCACCAGGTTTTCCACCGTAGTTGTTTCCTTGCTCTTTTCTTGTTCTTGGCATTCTCTGTCAAGCATCCCCTGATAGTAATAACGCCCTCGGCAATAATCCTCGTATCGGGCAGTATCGAGGTCATTTTGAATATTATTAAGGATGCCGAAGAAATAAGGTAAAGTGCATCGTTGTTGATCTTGCCTTATAGCCTTAAGAAAAGCCTCTTCCGATTTATTGATGGCATTGAGGTCGTATGTGACGATACATTTTTCTGCACGTTTCAGGCTGCGCTCATCGACATCCAGACCGTGATTTCGGATGATCCAGGCAAGGCGGCCGGACTTGGTTTCCTGGTCAGGATCCTCGTTTTTCTGTTTTCGTTTTCTGTATCTCTCTTTCAGGGCTTGCCGTTTCTCGTCCGGTATCTGGGTTTCCATCGCCTTTTCAGGAGCAATTCTGTCACCAACTCGAGGTAACCGATTGCGCATGGCGATATATATGGAAACTACCTTTTCCAGTATCGCTTTGGCCAGACTCTTCGGAGACAATGACTCAAGATCGATCGTGCCGATCACCCCCTTCATCTCAGAAAAAGCCCCTTCGACAGTGCCGTCACCCTTCGGATTTGCAGGCCCTGCAGGCAAGGCTTCAATATCGTTTGCCTTAAGATAGGCATTGCTTTCATCGGAAAGATTGGCACTGCCATGATCTGACACTAACCCTATCGGTGTACCCCATGACGCTTTATGTGCCTCTATAACCTTGATAAATTCCCGGGAAGTTTCGCTCTCAGAAACACTGAATCCGGTATGGCAATAACTCTCAACATCAACGCTCATCTCCAGATTGAACTTATATGGGACCTGATTGATCCATACGGTGAATTCGCTCCCGTCAACGCTTATAAGACCATTTGGGATACCTTGACGAAGCGCCTGATAAAATCTGGGCCGACGTCTTCTGATTTCCGGCTTGTAAAGACCATTGGCAATCAGTATCTCACCAACCTTTTTGCTGCTGAGCACAATATCCTCTTCCGCTATCAACTGCCTGGTAAACGACTTCAGGCGAATCCTGCGACCTTTAGATTTGAGTTTTTTTGCCACCTCTATAATTTGCCTCACCATATCTATTGTAATCTTACGTCCTTTACCCCGGCCATCAGGGACAATCAGCGGCGCCATCTTCTCGTCAAAACCCCGGTCCCATTCGGAAAGCGTGGCGATTTTAATGCCCATGGCCCATGCTGTTTCCTCAAATGTTCGGTTCTCTTGCCGAAGAAATCCTACTGCTTCTCTTTTTTGCGAGAGCTCGCAGTGTTTTTTTTTCCGGCTATAAACTCATCTATACCGTGGATACTCCAGGCAATCTTGCGCCCCTCGTTCTCAAACCGGATGTCATCATAGCGTTTTTCAAGTTCCGCATGTTCCGTCTTGAAACGATCCATTTCCTGACGGAGACTATGTGCCGCCTCTTTCTCTTTAGCGGCAGATTCCAGATTGTCCGCCCATTGATAGCCGGTCTTACGCGAGATTCCCGCCGCCTCGCAGCTCGACTTTACATCAGCATCCACGGGAAGGCCTCTGGCCCTTAAAATCTTCTTCCCACGGATCAAAATCCCAACCTCCTCCTGACTCAAGTTTCCATTCATGGCTGCCTCCAAAATAGATCAACATGATGTTCCAAGACATAAAGCCTCAGCTTTCCTTCAGGCTCCAATACCAAGTTCACTAAACTCCGGGGTATGTCAATGTCATCATAACCGATTTGCGTTTCAGGATCGATCTTTTTAGAGAGAGACTCGATAACGGCATCGACCCTGCCATGAAAACGG
>JAUWNZ010000203.1 GCA_030612385.1 Pseudomonadota bacterium
GCATATGGCAGAAGCATGTAGCGGAAGGCTTCAGCCTTCCATGTGCTTCAGTCATACTGTGTTACGTGAATATGGAGACCTGAAGGTCTCCGCTACAGGGACTGTGCAAAACTCAAAGGCGTAACCTCTACGCCCAAACCCCGCTTCAAGAAGATGGAGGCGGCTACGTGTCTGTATTTGCCCCTATTTATTGAACTGATACGTTGAATATGTAATCGTGGGTAGTTATGCCCCGGCTTTTCCTGGCGCCCACGGAGTCTATCAGTGATCGCAGATATTTTCACCGGTTTTAAGATTACTGTTAAGATAGTCTTTTACGACCTCTTCCGGGTTATCTGAAGATGCGCCAATGATAACATCTATACCCTTTTCCGTGAATAGCCCCTGTGCTCTTGAGCCCATTCCACCCGCTATAATCAGATGAGCTCCTTTTTCTTTAAGCCAGACCGGAAGCAATCCCGGTTCATGGGGTGGCGCGGGAGCCCTTTCCTGACTGAGTATCTTTTTACCTTCCATATCAACATTAAAAAGAACAAACTCTTCGCAGTGCCCGAAATGGGCGCTGAGGCGACCTCCAACTACGGGCACAGCTATCTTTAAATTATTTACATTGTTATGTATTACAGGTGTGCCCTTTGATTCAACCTCGACCTTTTCTTCCATATTGATGATAGGCTCAATGGCCCTCGCGAATGCCCTGGCAGCCTCAGTTTTCGAGTAATGATAAACAAAAGGCTTGCCGCTGTCGGAGGCCTCCACAATCTGGGGTTCAATAGGAATTTTGCCCAGGAAGGGAACTCCCATTTCCTCTGCCATTTTCTCTCCACCACCAGTTTTAAATATATTGATAACGGTCTTACAATTTGGGCAGACAAGGCCGCTCATATTTTCTATAACACCCAAAACTGGAACATTGACCTGCTTGCAGAAATTAATACATCTTCGCACATCATTGAGAGACAGATTCTGGGGTGTGGTCACAACAACAGCGCCGTCACTTTGAGGAATAAGCTGGGCCACGGAAAGCGGCTCATCCCCAGTACCGGGAGGAAAATCTATGATGAGATAGTCAAGCTCTCCCCAGTTTACCTCGGTAAGAAGCTGTTTGATTACGTTCATCTTCATGGGACCTCTCCAGATGACCGCGTCGTCCTGACTCGGCAGCATAAAGCCTATGGACATAACCTTGATCCCATCGACAAAGTCCACCGGAAGAATAGATGTGCCGTCCGATGCCGGCCTTGCTTTTTCAAGATTGAGCAGTGTAGGAACGCTGGGGCCATGAAAATCGGTATCCAGAATCCCCACCTTTTTGCCTTCCAGGGCCAGAGAGACGGCGATATTTACGGCCACTGTGCTCTTGCCCACACCACCTTTTCCCGAAAGGACCATGATCTTGTGTTTTATCTTACCCATACGACCGGCAAGCTCTTTACTTTCAGTAAACTGCTTCAACCGCTCATCAGCCTTTCCTTCTTTGCCTGAACCATTTCCCGTTTTCTTGTCGCTGTTTTTACCATCAACCATTATTTATAATCCCCTTTCGATTAACACTCGTTTTTTGTTTTATTTACATCTCCAATATAGAGTACTTTATTGTCTCGTCTTTCCATCCTGATAAGATATTGATCCAACAATTCCTGCACGTATTTAATTGCTTCGTTCCTGTGCAGACCCAGACCGCTCGATATATCACTTACTGAACAGGGACGTCGCTTTAAAAGTTCAAGGACATCATCCTGAGTCGTATGGAATTCGCCAAGATCATGGATTTTCGAATAATCTGCGATAACCTCACAATGAGGACCGAAAAATCCTGCAATTTCTTCCATTTTCTTTTTACTTACAAGACGAACAGAATCCTCAGCCGGTGTCCTGACCGCTGTATTGAGCTGAATCCTCTCCGGGTTAATTCGACCCGTCCAGGTTTTGATTTTTTCAATCTCCGTTTCTTTATCTGTAATACCGCCCGCAAGGAAGACCTCCAGCCATATGGAACCTTTATAACTCTCACGGAGCGAACATAATCCATCTGCCATTTTTTTGAAAGAAATATCCTCATGGGGGCGATTAATATATAGAAAAGTTCCTTCATCTCCAGCATCCAGCGAAGGGATAATAAGATCAGCCTCCAGGACCGCATTGCGAACCTCGTCAATCCAGAATAATGATCCGTTTGTCAACACAGCAACTGGAATATCTGTAATATCTTTGATTTTCCGAATAATGTCCCCGATACGACTATGAAGGGTTGGTTCACCCGAACCGGAAAGGGTTATGTAATGGGGACGCGAAATTTCCCGCAGCTTTTTTTTTACTTCCTGGATTATATCCTTTACCGGATAGTACTCACTCCGGGTTGTTGTCTTGTTTGTCGTCCTTCCAAGCTGGCAGTAGATACAGTCATAGGTACATGTTTTGAATGGAACAAGGTCAACCCCGAGTGATCTTCCTAATCGCCTTGAAGGAACGGGACCAAAGGTAAAACTATTCTTCACAGTATCCCTCACATCACAAGGAGTTCCCCTGCCGGAACATTCATCAACGGGATTGTCGTAAGCCGGCATAACCACACCTTCTGTTTTGTAAGCGTTCACCGCAGAGAACGCAGAGGTAACTGCTCAGGTTCACGGTTCAGGGGTTCACGGTTCAACGGTTGAAGGAAGAGAATCGAGTAATATCTCAATAAATTTGGGTAGGGGCGACTTTAGTCGTCCACACCGGGAGGTTAAAACCTCCCCTACCCTGATTTATTGAGAAGTTACCTAAATTCTTTTGCCATTTTTGCACGAATTTCACGACTAAGTTAATTGTTTTGTCGTCTCTGCGCTCTGCGGTGAGCGGATACCCTGGGTTTAGAGATTCTTGCGGGCTTTAAGAACAAGATCGCCGACCTTGCACCCTATTTTGCCGGCGATAACAGGACATTTTGCCTGAAGCAGGAAAAATATATTTTCATTCTCATCGGAGAGTGATTCGTAATTCCCCTGACCCTTCGCAAGTATCATATCTGATTTGTAGTAATAGTGTAAAAATTCTTCAGAGGATGATTCTAAATCAACGCCGGGAAAGTCTGCGCCCGTATCTATTACTCTCACTATATCTGTAATTCCCACAAACTTTGCATCTTCCATGGTTGCATCGTTGATGATGGGCATGCCTCTTACGGCATAAGTGATATCGGTGTCTGTCTCTTGAATCAGCAGCTTAATCAATATCTTGTCGAGGACAATCTCT
>JAUWNZ010000040.1 GCA_030612385.1 Pseudomonadota bacterium
ATCGATCTCAGATGTAGGCAATGTTCCGCTCGATCAGGCATTTATCGGTTCCTGTACCAACGGCTGGCTGGAAGATCTACGCGAGGCGGCAGGTATCCTGAAAGGAAGAACAATCGCTCGCGGCTTGAGGCTTATAGTTATACCGGGCTCACCCTGGATATATAAGAAAGCCGTGCAGGAGGGAATTATTGAGATATTCCTCGACGCGGGCGCGGTGATCGGTCCACCTTGCTGCGGTCCCTGTCTCGGTGGGCATATGGGCGTACTTGCAGAAGGGGAGCGGGCCATATCAACAACCAACAGAAATTTTATAGGGAGAATGGGACACCCGGGCAGTGAGGTCTATCTGTCCAATCCCCTTGTGGCAGCCGCATCCGCTGTTCTGGGAAGGATCGGCGGCCCCGATGAGCTTTAATTTTGTAACCATTCACCGCAGAGAACGCAGAGACGACAAAACAATTAGCTTAGGATTATACTCAACACGGCCATAGCTCACGCTTTTTGAGTCAGTCAAGATTGCACAGAATATGTAGAGGAAGGCTTTAGCCTTCCATATGTGTTGGCACGTAACGGAAAGTTTTAACCTCCACTAAAAGAGAATGGAGACCTAAAGGTCTCCGCTACACGGGATTCATGTATACTCTACAAAGAAAGTTTTACCATAAAAGGTATTTTAAATGAAATTTCAAGGAAATGTATGGAAGTTTGGCGACAATATTGATACTGATCTGATCATACCTGCGAGATGCCTCAACGTATCGGATGGATCTGAGTTGGCAAAGAGTTGTTTTATAGATGTCAATCCGGATTTCGCAAGAGATGTCTCTTCCGGCGACATACTGATTGCAGGCAGAAACTTTGGTTGTGGCTCATCTCGTGAACATGCCCCGCTTGCGATCAAAGAGGCGGGTATCAGCGTGATAATTGCCGGGAGTTTTGCGAGGATATTTTACCGAAACGCGTTTAATATAGGTCTGCCGCTCCTTGAATCGGAAGAGGCAGGCGAAGGGCTATCGGAAGGAGAACAGGTATCTGTCGATCTCGCAACCGGTGAGATCAAAAATATCGACAGCGGAAAAACCTTTCACGCGCATTCAATTCCGGATTTCATGAGGGAACTGATAGAAGCAGGCGGGTTGGTGGAATATATCAAAAGGAGTAAAATCAGACCATGAAGAGCTACGATATTGGTGTAATACCAGGAGATGGTACAGGGCCTGAGGTAACAGAGGAGGCCATTAAGGCATTGAATGCCATTTCAGAGGTTGGGGGGGTGCAATTTAATCTCGTGCATTATGATATTGGCGGAGAGAGATATCTCAGCAAGGGAGAACTCCTTCCGGATACTGTTCTTTCTGAACTAAGAGAGATGGATGCCGTACTCCTTGGGGCGATCGGTCATCCAAAAGTCAACCCGGGAATACTTGAAAAGGAAATTTTACTGAAGCTTCGCTTTGAACTGGACCTTTACATAAACCTAAGACCCGTCATTCTCTTACCAGGCGTTTATACGCCTATTAAAGATAAGGGGCCTGAGGATATCGACTTTGTGGTTGTAAGAGAAAATACTGAAGGACTCTATACCGGAAGTGGTGGTTTTTTGAAGAAAGGGACTAAGAATGAGGTAGCGATTCAGGAATCGATAAATACAAGAGGAGGGGTTGAGCGCTGCATCCGCTTTGCATTCGAATATTGCAGGAGAAGGAATAAGGAAAAGAGGCTGACACTGTGCGGGAAAACGAATGTGCTCACCTACGCATTCGATCTGTGGGAGAGGGTCTTCAATGAATGCGGCAGGGACTATCCTGATATCGAAACCGATTACGCCCACGTGGATGCCATATGTATGTGGATGGTAAAGAATCCTGAATTTTTTGATGTGATCGTGACAGATAATATGTTCGGAGATATCATTACTGATCTGGGAGCAATGATTCAGGGTGGAATGGGTATAGCCGCCGGCGGCAATATAAACCCGGAAGGCGTCGCAATGTTTGAACCGATCGGAGGCTCTGCCCCGAAATATACGGGCTTAAACAAGATAAATCCATTAGCTGCGATAGCTGCAGTTCAGATGATGCTTGATTATCTCGAAGAGGAAACATTATCGGCAATCCTTTTGGGGGCGATCAAGAGAGTGGTAAAAGACGATGTCAAAAGCCTGAGCGCCGGTAAAATGGGGTATGGAACGCGTGAGGTGGGAGATTTAGTGGCACGCTATATCAGGTCCACAGATTAACCCGGCAGACAGGCGGGAATCTATGATCACTTACTTCTAAGCCGGACAAGCCGGAGCCGAAGGGGAAAGAATGAACATCGAACGTCCAACATCGAATGTTGAATGGGAAAAGATGAAGAGAAGTTTGTAGGGTGGATTAAGCGGAGCGAATCCACCGAAAGCCCTTGAAACTTGAAATTGGAAAGTAGAAATTTGGGGGCGATGAAACGAGTTTACAAGTTGACAGACTTCGGTGAGCTCAGTCGAGCCGTACAAAAACATGAAGGCCGAATTTCCAATTTCTATTTTCTAATTTCAACGTTCAATGTTCGATGTTGGACGTTTATCTTTTCGAACCTGTGAGCGGTTCCAGACAGAATATGTTACTGTCAATCAACACAGAAAATCCCCAGCAGCGATTGATCGGAAAGGCTGTCGATATATTGAAGGATGGGGGAATAATTATCTACCCCACCGATACGGTCTATGGAATGGGTTGCGACCTCTTTAATAAAAAAGGCATCGAAAAGATTTACGAGATCAAGCATAGAAGCAAAAAACAACCTCTCAGCTTTATCTGCGCAGACCTCAAGGATATAAGCCGCTACGCCCATGTGCCGAACTACGCTTACAAAATAATGAGGCGCCTGTTACCCGGACCTTACACCTTTATACTCGAGGCATCCAGGCTCGTTCCGAAAATCCTGCTCCCAAAGAGAAAAACAACCGGAATCAGAATTCCGGATAATCTGATATCTCTCTCCCTTGCCAGGGAGTTAGGACATCCTATTATAAGCACCAGCGCAATGATTGAACAGAATGAAATATCAGGCGACGCATCCGAGATCGAAGAAAAATTAGGGCGTTGCGTGGATCTTATTATCGATGGGGGCATCCTTGGTACGGAACAATCGAGTATTGTAAACCTGGTCGACGGCATACCTCAGGTTATCAGGGCTGGCAAAGGTGACATAAGCTCCCTCCTGTAAACCGCCATAGCCGATCGACCACAAAAAAACATAAAAAAAGGATCATTATGAAAAAGAAAATGCTGATAAATGCCATCGATGAAGAACAGAGCCGAATGGCCATTGTCGATGGTGACGGCAAGCTGACGGAATTCAACATTCAGATGTCGACTAAGGAACGGACAACCGGAAACATCTACAAGGGGATTGTCGTAAAGGTAGAGCGCGGTCTCCAGGCAGCTTTTGTGAACTGTGGAAGCGGCAGAAATGGTTTCCTCCCTCTGAACGATGTCCACCCGGAATATTTAGTCAAAAAAGAAGGCGCACAGGAAACAAGACCTGCTCTAAAAACCGGACAGGAAGTACTCGTTCAGATATTGAGAGAAGAAAGAGACAGAAAAGGGGCGATGCTTACAACCTATATATCGCTGGCAGGGCGGTATATTGTCCTGATGCCCAACAAAAAGAGCAGCGGTATATCTCGGAAGATAGAAGATGAGGCGGAGCGAGAGAAACTAAAGGAGTTGATGAATCAGATAAACAAAGATGAAAAGATCGGTTACATTGTCCGTACAGCAGGAATAAACAGAAAAAAACAGGAACTTTCCAGCGACTACCAGCGCCTTCTCAGATTATGGGGAGACATACAGGAAAAGTCCAAAACCACCAGGGCGCCATCGCTTATCTATCAGGAAAGTGACTTTGGAGTGCGCTCGCTACGGGACTATTTTACACCGGATATCGACGAGATTCGTGTTGATGATATTGAGATATTTAGAAAAATGAAGGATTACTGCAAGGTGGTTTCCCCGAGAAGTATCAAGTTAATCAAACATTACAACGAGAAGACCCCTATCTTTAACAAGTATCAGCTCGAGGATCAGATAGCGGCGATTTACAGAGATCGGGTGCCCCTGAAATCCGGTGGTTCTATCATCATAAGTCCCACAGAGGCGATGTTCACAATAGATGTTAACTCTGGGCGCGCCTTAAATAAAAAGAATATTGAGCAAACCGCCTTCCAGACAAACCTCGAAGCGGCCGATGAAATAGCGAGACAGCTCAGATTGAGAGATCTGGGAGGACTGATTGTAATAGATTTCATAGATATGATGGACAGCAGACATAATGCGGAAGTGGAAAGGACATTTAAAAAGGCCTTAAGCCTGGATAGATCCAGAATACGGCTCTTAAAAATATCCAGGCTCGGCATTCTGGAACTCTCGAGGCAGAAAAAACAATCCACAATCCAGGAAATCAGTCATACCGTATGTCCCTACTGCAAGGGCAGCGGGCTGAGACCATCATTAGGATATGCGGCGTTAGGCATCCTGAGAAAAATCAAATCAGAGGTGGCGAAGGGGAGTTCCTCTACTATTAAAGCATTTCTTCCATATGAGGTGGCCGACTATTTATTGAATCAAAAGAGAAGTGAAATCAGCAAGCTCGAAAGTTTCTATGACACATCGATATATATATCGGGAAGCCCGGAAATAGAGTGGGACAAATCAAGGTTTGAATTCGTTAAAAGAGAAGAGATGGGGGAAACTGATCTCAAAGAAGAAAACAGTCAACCTCTCAAAATAGAACCGCAAAAAAGGAAAAACGACCAGCCAAAGATACTCAGCCAGATTATCAATATATTGAAATTAGGCTGAGGGCTGGGGTAGGCTGTAGGTGGATAGGCTGAAGGCTGTAAGGTAAAAGTAAAAAACAAATTTGACTTTTGAGGTATCAGCTCAATGAATAGCGGAAGGCATATGGCAGAAGCATGTAGCGGAAGGCTTCAGCCTTCTATGTACTTCAGTCATACCGTGTTACGTGAATATGGAGACCTGAAGGTTCCGCTACATGGGGGCTGTGCAAAACTCAAAGGCGTAACCTCTACGCCCAAACCCCGCTTCCGGAAGATGGAGGCAGCTACGTGTCTGGATGTGCCCCTATTTATTGAACTGATACGGTTAAAGGTTGAAGGCTGAAGGCTGAAGGCTATTAGGGCTGTAGGAATATTAATTATAACCACTTTTTACCTTCAGCCTAACAGCCTTCAGCCTAAGCAACCTGAGCGGTTACCTTCCCAATTCCCTTGAACGAAGGGTCGCTGCTTCAACAGCGGCAATAAGGGTTGCTCTGAGATTTCCCTTCTCAATAGCCTTCAGGCCGGCAATGGTGGTTCCCCCTGGGGAGGCGACCATATCCTTCAACTCAGCCGGGTGTTTTTCCCCCTTCAGACAGAGTTTAGCTGCGCCGAGGAGCGTTTGCGCCGAAAGTTTCAGGGCAATTTCCCTGCTCAGCCCCATGTTGACACCGGCATCCGAAAGCGCCTCAATTATTACAAATCCATATGCTGGTCCGCTTCCGCTCAGGCCGGTCACGGCATCCATAAGGTCTTCCTTTACGACAACAGTAAGACCTACCGAATCAAAGATATGGCGGGCCATGGCAAGATCATCCTCACTGGCGTTATCCCCTTTCGCAATGGCAGCGGCCCCCTCACCGATAAGCGCCGGCGTATTCGGCATGGCCCTGATCACACGAACACCTTTTTGGAGATGTTCTTCTATGAATCTTGTGGTTATTCCGGCCGCAATTGATATGATCAGCTTGGTCTCATCAATCATACACGATACATCCTCCAGAACTTCCGTCATGTTCTGAGGTTTGACCGATAAAATAACTATATCTGCATTTTTTACCGCTTCTCTATTATTCCTGGTCACATTAACCTGGTACTTATTCCCGAAATAATCCAGTCTTTCCGCTAAGATATCGGAGACGGTTATGCTTTCCGAAGATACCAGCCTGCCTGAAATCATGCCACCGATGAGAGCTTCTCCCATCTTCCCCCCACCTATAACGCCCACTTTTTTGCCTTTTAACATTTATCTTATCTTTCCCCCTTGTAACTTGATATCAATCGTAAATAGTTGATCATAAATAGTCAATCAAAAATATGTGTCTTGACTTTTAGCCCTGCAATCTTTATTTTCAACACGATACAGGAGACCGTCATAGCCTTCTTGAAACGCATCAACAAATAAGGAGAAAAAATGTTTATCTTAGGAAATCTTATCGAGGCAGTTGCCAGAATTCTCGATGTAGGACTTACTCTATATATGTGGATAATCATAATCAGGGCGCTCATCTCCTGGGTCAACCCCGATCCCTATAATCCTATCGTCATGTTCCTTTACCGAATCACAGAACCTGTCCTATCCACCGTGAGAAGGTGGATACCACTCGGAAACATTGGAATAGACATCTCCCCCATTATAGTCATCCTGGTCATCATATTTCTTCAGAGTTTTCTGGTGCAAAGCATGGCGCAAATTGCTTTGCAGTTCAAATAATAAAAGAAAAGACTTTGCAGGAATTACAAAAAACGATGCTGCCGATCAAGGAAACAAAAGAAGGCGTTATCTTCAATATCAGGGTCGTGCCAAGATCCTCGCGATGTGAACTGGCAGGAATTCAGGAAGATGCTCTGAAACTGAAGATTACCGCACCGCCCGTCGATGGGAAGGCTAACTCGGAGTGCATAAGATTCCTCGCCGATAAACTCAACATCAGAAAAAAGAGGGTTGTTATCATTGCGGGACACAAATCGAGAAGAAAGACCATCGCGGTGTCCGGACTAAAAAGCAAAGATATTGAGTCGATCATCCCCACATAGACAACGTCTCATGGATATCGAAATAAAAAAAAAGGATAAAGAAAATGCCCGCATTGTCAGGGCAGCAGGCGTGGTGGGTCTGGCAACATTCCTCAGCAGGGTATTCGGTCTCCTTCGTGATCTGGTTGTCGCAGGTCTTTTTGGGGCCGGCTTTGCCACCGACGCTTTCTTTGTCGCCTTCAGGATACCAAATCTCTTAAGACGCCTCTTCGCAGAGGGTTCTCTCACGATATCCTTCGTGCCCGTCTTCACCGAATACCTGAAAAAAAAGTCGAAGGAAGACGCCATTGGGCTGGCGAACACGGTATTTACACTGCTTTCCATAATACTTGTAATTGTCACACTTATCGGCATCCTCATCTCTCCATTGATAGTCAGGATAATAGCGCCGGGCTTCACCGGTCTGCCGGACAAGTACGAACTTACAGTGTTCCTTACCCGGCTGATGTTTCCCTACATATTCTTCATCTCACTGGTTGCGCTGTGTATGGGGATACTGAATTCTCTCAGGCATTTTGCGGCGCCCGCACTCGCTCCGGTAATCCTTAATATCTGTATAATAGGCGCCGCCATCTTTCTCCGGAATTTATTTGAGGAACCGATAACGGCCCTTGCCGTCGGTGTATTGACAGGCGGCGTCCTCCAATTAGCCATGCAGTTTCCCTTCCTGACAAAGATGGGAGTGAGGTTAAGACCCAATTTCAACTTCCAGCATCCAGGCGTCAGGAAGATAGGAATCCTGATGATTCCTGCCGTATTCGGGGCGGCGGTCTATCAAATAAACATATTTGTCAGCACACTCCTGGCATCATTTCTTCCCAGCGGGAGCGTCTCGTACCTATACTACGCCGACAGGATAGTTCAACTCCCCCTCGGGGTCTTTGCCATAGCAGTTGGCACTGCGTCACTGCCAAGCTTATCGGAACAGGCAGTGAGCGGGAACTTCGGGGAGATGAAGAAAACCATCTCATTTTCCTTCAGACTGATCATGTTTATTACCATACCGGCGATGATTGCCCTGATCGCGCTTCGCGTTCCTATCATATCTGTTCTGTTCCAGAGGGGAGAATTTGACTGCCAGTCAACAATACTGACATCACAGGCCCTGCTCTATTACGCGGTTGGTCTCTGGGCCTTTTCAGGGATAAGGGTGGTTGTCTCGGCATTCTATTCATTACAGGACACAAAAACTCCTGTGAAGGTGGCAATTATAGCCTTGATCGTCAATATAATCTTGAGCGTTATACTGATGTATCCTCTGAGGCATGGCGGTCTGGCCCTTGCCACCTCTATTGCATCCGCTGTAAACATTATAATATTATGTGTTTTACTCAGGAGAAGAATAGGCCGGTTTTTAGACAGGAAATTTTATGGTTCTACCTTCAAGATCATTGTTTCGTCTCTGGCGATGTGGGGTGGAATAGTTAGTGTCGATTATATCTTTCCGTGGAATAATGAGGCCCTCTTTAATCACAGGTTTCTGATACTTGCCTTCGAAATAGCGGTGGGACTGATAACGTTTTTAATATTCTCCTGTATTCTTAAGTGCAGCGAAATGATGACAGTATTACAGATTTTAAGAAAAAACTGGGCAGGTAAGTAACTAACACCCGGCTTCATTGCATATAGAAGGGATTATAGATATGAGAGAATTTACTCCGGATTTTTCCGCGGCAGAGACAATCTCTTTCGAAATGGGCCCCTCGAGACCACCCAGTGAAGCTTATTCTTTGCTTATAAGGGTCACACGAGGGTGTCCCTGGCACAGATGCGAGTTCTGTTCCAGTCATCGGACAATGAAATTTGGGATCAGGTCGGTCGAAGAGATAAAAAGAGACATAAAGACA
>JAUWNZ010000083.1 GCA_030612385.1 Pseudomonadota bacterium
AGCGTTCCTGTAAGCCAATCTTTCGCTGCCATTTGTTCCTCCTGATTTTCCTGAAAAAGGGCCTCGACATTATCACCTTTTGTTCGCGATCTTTGCCCATGAATCTCGCAATGTTACGGTTCGGTTGAATACAATCTTATCGGAAGAGTCAACAGTATCCACACAGAAGTAGCCAAGTCTCTCAAACTGGAATCGACTTCCAGACGCAGCATCCGCCAGCAGGCTTGGCTCCAACCGGCATGACCTGAGAGTTTCCAGCGATTTTGGATTTAGATACTCCTTATAATCAGAACCTTCCTCCAGAGGATTGGCGACGCGAAAAAGACGGTCGTAAAGGCGTACTTCGGCAGGGACGGAGTGAACCGCCGATACCCAGTGGATGGTTGCTTTGACCTTCCGGCCATCGGGGGCAAACCCGCTTCGTGTTTCCGGGTCGTAGGTGCAGTGAACTTCGATCACTTCTGCGGTATCCGGATCTTTAACGACGCTCACGCACTTTATAAGGTATCCATAGCGGAGACGCACTTCTCTGCCGATAGATAAGCGGTAAAACTTTTTGAGCGGGGTCTCCTGGAAATCTTCTTGCTCTATATACAGTACCTTGGAGAACGGCACCTTTCGGGATCCCATTTCGGTATTCTTGGGGTGATAAGGACAATCGAACTCCTCAACCTGTCCTTCCGGGTAGTTATCAATAACCACACGAAGAGGATTGAGCACAGCCATAACGCGCGGAGCTCTTTCATTAAGATCTTCCCGGACACAGTTCTCAAGTAAAGCCATATCGACAAGATTATCATTTCTGGCTACTCCGATACGCTCACAGAAGTCGCGAATCGCTTCGGAGGTGAAACCCCGTCTTCGCATACCTGCAAGGGTAGGCATCTGCGGGTCATCCCATCCGCTGACAATTCCTCTTTCCACTAATTCGATAAGTATACGTTTACTCAAAACAGTAAAGCTGAGGTTGAGACGGGCAAACTCGATCTGCTGTGGATGATATTTCACTTTCAATTCATCCAGAAACCAGTCATAAAGAGGCCGGTTGTTTTCAAACTCCAGGGTACAAATCGAATGGGTGATCCTCTCGATGGAGTCCGAGAGACAATGTGTAAAATCGTACATCGGATAGATGCACCACCGATCCCCGGTTCGATAGTGACTCTCTTTTTTAATTCGGTAAATAACAGGATCTCGCATTGTGATATTAGGAGAGGTCATGTCAATTTTGGCCCGAAGCACATGGGTTCCTTCCTCAAACTCTCCGGCCCGCATACGTTCGAACAAATCCAGGTTTTCTTCCACCGATCTGTTGCAATAGGGACTTTCTTTGCCGGGTTTTGTGAAGGTGCCCCGGTACTCTCGAATCTCATCAGCGCTCAAGCTGCACACGAAGGCCTTGCCCTCCTTGATCAGTTGCAAGGCATACCGATACAGTTTCTCATAGTAATCAGAGGCGTAATATAAACGGTCATTCCAGTCAAAACCCAGCCATTTCACATCTCGAATGATCGAATCCACATACTCCATGCTTTCCCCGCTTGGATCCGTGTCATCCATACGCAAATTACAGGTAGTCCCATACTGGGCGGCGATACCAAAATTGAGGCAGACAGACTTGGCATGTCCGATATGGAGGTATCCATTCGGTTCGGGCGGAAATCGGGTGGCCACGCGCCCTTGATGCTTGTTGGTTTTCAAGTCGTCTTCGATAATATCCCTGATAAAATCAGACGGAAGAGATGAATTTATTTGGTCCATGGATATAGTTTCCTTTCTCCCGGTTTATATTAGCAAAAAGGGCTCACACTTTTAAATGTACCACATTTAAAGTCAGAATTCCGCCATTTTTTATTCTTCAGCACAGAACTATCTCCGGTGTGGATGAGATCATACACAGAAATAATGATGAACAAAACACCTGAAGCATTCGAGGATTCCGGAGGCGAGGGTTAAGGGAGAGGGGAGGGCGGCCATTGAGTTAAGATGTTTTACGTTATTTTGCTCGATAGCCTGACAGGAGTAGCGAGTTCAGAGGTCAAAAGCTGTACTTTACTTCGAACCCTATGTTATCCCACTTATCATACATGCCATAGATGTCATCAGACGGCCCGGTAAAGCCGGTATACCGGACCTGCGCGCTGATATAATCGGAAAATGCCCAGGAGAGAGTATCTTTAAACTTCCAGCTACCCTCGGGTCTGTAATAAAAAGAGGCAGTAAGCTTCAATCTGTTGCTGTACCATTTCTTAGATATGGAACATAAAGCGGTTGGATCAAATCTCTTCATCCTGCAGCCGAGACTTCTGAAACTGTCATCATGCCCGAATTGATACTTCCCGCTTAACTGAAAGAGGGTATTTATTTCTCCATGCCACCAGTTGGTTTCAAGTGAGAAGATGCTCTTTAAGTTGTCCCTTTTGGCTACCCCGTCTGACAAAAAAGACTCCTTTGCGCTTACATAATGATTGAGGGTGTATAAAAATTCCATCCGCCATACCCAGTTGCGCCCCCAAAACCAATTTCCCTTGTCCACATTTGCCCCGAATTGATGGATACGAGTATGTTTTTGCTCTTTGTAACACTCCGAAATTCCTGTAATGGGGTTGATTCTGTAACCCCTGCCAAACATGGTGGGATAATCGTTCCAGGTATAAAAGTATATGAGACTGGCGTCCCAGCCGTTTTTTACCATATTGAATCTTATTGCGAACTCATGATCTTTCAGGGATGTTGATGATGGTTTATCCTTCTTCTCTACAGAGCAGGAAGAAGAGGATGGTATAGCGGGATACCACCAGACAGAATCCCTCGGTGGGCTTATTGAGGGCTCAAAATCAGGGACCCAGACAAACTGGAGATAGTAGTCCGACCAGAAATAGGTGGTATTGGCCATCCACGTAGGGATTCTCCTCCATTCATAATCGTCCTGACCTCCATTTACCGATTCCCTTGCATCCTCAGGGTTGATGATATCTATACATTTCCCATCCATCTTGCCCCATACGACCTGCTGCTTTCCCAATTTGATAAACCACTTGTCATAGACAAGATTCAGGTATAATTCCCGCATAATCTCTTTGAAGGAATTGTAATTCTCTAACTC
Source organism: Pseudomonadota bacterium (assembly GCA_030612385.1). Taxonomy (GTDB): domain Bacteria; phylum Desulfobacterota; class Syntrophia; order Syntrophales; family JADFWA01; genus JAUWNZ01. The sequence continues at coordinate 3,107 of JAUWNZ010000083.1, forward strand.
TTTTTCCACGCGCCGGGGGAAATGTGCACCTTTGTCCCAATCATACAGGGCGTCATAGAGGAGGTGTTCCACGTTTATGACCTCCAGGTGATCAGAAATCCTGTAGCGGAATTCAAATTCCGCATTCCACTCGATCATCTGAAAGTCCCAATCCTTGACCCTGTGCCCTTTACCCACATCACTGCTCTTGCCATGGAGATCAATATCCGTTTTGTTCTTTAAAAAACCCCTGATCTCCAGCTTTGGCACAGACTCCTCAACATGGTCGCAAACCCTGCCGACAGGATCGAAGCTGCTTATCTCGGAGGCTTCCACGCTTGCGACAAAGAAAAATAAAATTACTATCTTAAAAATAAAAAATGCCTCAAGACACGGTAATAAACGGTAAATTTTCATTGCTGTTTTTCTGCTTTCAATGTATTCCAAAACTCCCGTCTTACTTGAGGTTCAGGAGGCAGATCTGAGATATGTCTTACAGGCGGCAGGTTTCTTGCCTCCCTCCAGAAGTATTCCTTTCCCATTGTTGCCGGCAAGAACTCTCCGTCGTCAAACCGTTGTTCAAACCTCCAGTCATAGTTCCGGCGGACAACTCTCCTCTTGGTGACAAGGTCTATACCGTTCCATTGGGATATAACCCAATAATTTAATGGCTTAATCTGCTCCCACAATTTATCCATTATCAGAGAGCGCCTTCCTTTTTTATCGAATTGCTCTTCATGAAGATCTAAAAGATTCTTCTTCTCCACCCAGGTTACTCTCTTACTTAGATAATAATCGGGATTGATACGATTCCTGCTTTCCACGACAAGACACTCATTGCCATTATAGACATCCTCTCCTATAATCGTGTGATCTTCCTCCCATGGCCGTCGTAGAAGAAAGTCATCATAACGAAGCACAGAGCCAAGCCAATGGTTATCTTTTGCCTTTGTAGGAGATCTCCGATATCTCCTCAACTCATGCACCCAGTTCCAGCCCTCTATATCCTTTATATGCTTCTCTTCAGAGGTCAGGTAGATATAGTACAGCCACCCCCTGTATCTCCTTTCCGGTGGTGAGAGGTAAATGCCGGCAGTTTTTGTCATGATATCGCCCGGTCTGATACCATCGAGTGTTAAAAGGCTTGTCGGGTCTTTGTAATAGTACTTCTCCTTCCATAACCACTCATAGACATTAATGTGTCCACCGGCGGTCACGATCACCGCGCGCTCAAACTTGTCCCAGCACCTATCGGGATGGGTGTTGATATCCACATAAGTAATTAGTTCCAACCCAGTATATCCATATTCCTTTATCTCTTTCTTTTCCTGATCCGTCAGCTTTGTTTTTCCCTGCTGGAGCCGGGCCAACACAGGATCTTTGATGAGACTTTTTGGGTTTATCCACTGTGCACAATGGGAGATATCCGGAGCAAAAAAGATAAACAGGCAAATTATTGCAGCCCACAGCCCAGTCACATACTTTCGTCTTTTATTTTCCATCATCGTCCGTTGCCCTTCTCCATGGTAGAAAGTTTACATAACATATCTTATCAGACATTAAAATTAAGTTGTTCTTAGTGCCTAAAAGCAGTTCTTGCAGTTATAAACCCTCTTCAGACAATTTTTTTATGAGTTCGGTTTGCTTTTTGGTAAGTTTTTTTGGGACAGTCACATTGATCTTGACATATTGATCGCCTTTTCCGGCGCCTTTGAGATGTGGAATGCCAAAGCCTTTCATCCTTATCTTTGTGTTGTTTCGAGTTCCGGCAGGAATTTTGATCCTTTTTGTGGGTCCGGAAAGCGTTGGCACGTCAATCGATGTGCCGAGCGCCGCCTGGGAAAAAGTGATCGATTTCTCTATATATATATTATTTTCGTCCCTTGTATAAATTGGATTTGGGATTATGTTTATCTTTAGATACATGTTGCCTGGCGGACCGCCATTTATACCAGGCAATCCCTTTCCGGAAAGTCTCAATTTTTTACCGGAGCTGATTCCAGGAGGTATTTTTATGGTAATCTCTTCCGTTACCCCCTTTTTTTTGACGGAGAGTCGCTTATCAGCGCCAAACGCTGCCTCTTCAAGGGTTACTGATATATTATACTCAAGATCTTCCCCTTTTCGCGCCACTGGCTGTCTGCCCATCTGTTCCCCGAATATCTCACTGAAGGGATCGGTAGCGCCTTGTGTGTAGTATCTTTTCTTTTTGCCGCCTCCGAAACCGTTCATACTGCTAAAACTAAAACCAAAGCCTCTCAATATATCGTTGAGATCGAATCCCCTGAATATGTCTTCCTGTGAGAATCTTTGGCTGAATGTATCCGATCCAAACGTATCGTACTTCTTGCGTTTTTCGGGATCACTTAAAACTGCATAGGCCTCGCTTATCTTTTTGAACCTTTCCTCTGCTTTTTTGTCGTCTGGATTCCTGTCAGGATGATACTTGAGCGCAAGCTTCCTGTAAGCCTTTTTTATGTCCTCTGCGCCGGCCTTTTTATCTACACCTAACACCTTATAATAGTCTTCAGCCATAATGCCCTACCCTTCCACCTTTCATGCTTCGTTCCGGCCGATAGGCCGTGAAATTTACGAAATGCAGTATTAAAGGATTTTATCTGTAAATCAAGTAATACTTGAACCAGCACCCGCCCCCCACAATCTCTCTACGAAATCTTTAGTCCAATAATCTCCATATTTTTAAGTATGTTAGACTCAGAAGCTCACACATAACATTAAATAATCAGGTTGAGTGACAGTATAACTTTATTTCATCAGATTTCGCCGTTGGGGGTATCAGTATTCTTCAGTCTATCCACCTGAGTAGTTCCTGTTAATCCAGTTTTTCACATCCGCGAAAGGATATCTTTCAAAGATGCCGAAAAAGGCGAGCTTCTTTATCTTCAGTTTAGAGAAGACAGGCGTATAAATACCGCAAAGAAACTTTGTCAGATTTAATACGGAAAAATGCTCTCCCACAACTCCGATA
>JAUWNZ010000092.1 GCA_030612385.1 Pseudomonadota bacterium
GCAAAGATCAGGTATCATCACAACGAATCCGAGGCACAGGTAACCCCCCTTGGTAAAGACAGGGTTAGCGTAAAGTTCAAAGAGCCGCAGATGGCGATCACCCCCGGACAGGCGGTGGTCTTTTATGATGATGATATAGTGACAGGTGGAGGAACGATAGAACAGGTGAGGGGGTAATGGTATGACTGAAATAGTTGCGGTATGCAGGAATGAGGGAAAAGGTGTTAAAAAGGAGGCCATAGCCGATGGCATTCTCAAGAAAAGCTATAGGCTTATCGGCGCTGTAAGGCCGGGAGATGAGATAGATATTTGGGGGTCCCGTTATGAGAAATGAAGAGCTGGTCGATAAGATTATCAAATTGAAGGAGAGGCGCAACGCCGTCATACTGGCCCATAATTACCAGTTAGGCGAGGTGCAGGACATAGCCGACTTTGCGGGCGATTCCCTTGAGCTTTCTCAGAATGCGGCAAAAACGAATGCGGATGTGATCGTCTTCTGCGGAGTTCACTTTATGGCCGAGACCGCCGTCATCCTTTCTCCCGATAAGACTGTGCTCCTTCCGGCCTCGAATGCCGGCTGTCCCATGGCCGATATGGCAAATGCTGTACAGTTAAAGGAAAAAAAGAGAGAGCATCCGCAGGCGATGGTGGTAAGCTATGTCAACACCACCGCCGAGGTAAAGGCTGAAAGCGATATCTGCTGCACCTCCGCCAATGCGGCGGGGGTTGTGGAAAGTCTGGATACCGGCGAGATACTCTTTGTTCCTGATCGTAACCTGGGTCATTATGTCTCCACCAAAACAGACAAGAAGATGATACTCTGGCCTGGATTCTGCCCAACCCACGTGAGGATTCTGCCTCAACATATCCTGAAGGCAAAAGAGGAATATCCCGGGGCAGTAGTGGTGGTTCATCCCGAGTGCATGGCCGAGGTGATCGCCCTCGCTGATGAGGTCCTGAGCACCGGAGGCATGGTTAGATACGTCAGGCAGAACAGGGCTGAAGATATCATCCTGGGCACGGAGATCGGAATGATCCACAGATTGAGAAAGGAAAATCCGGAGAAGAGGTATATCCCCGCCACAGAGCAGGCGATATGTCCCGACATGAAGCTGATTACCCTGGAAAAGATCCTGCGGGCGCTGGAGGAGATGTCTCCCCGGGTGAAGGTTCCCGAAGATATACGCATAAGGGCCAAAGTGGCGGTGGACAGGATGTTGAGTATAGTATAGAAATTGATATTGAGGAGACTGAGGATAGTAAAAAATTTAGTAGCAGGGAACAGGAGCTATCGGCGATTTCATCAGCAGGCAATCTGCAGCCATTGAAATACATCCTTGTCCTGTGATCCCCAAAAGAACGATTTGATATTTCACTATCATGTTTTTTTACCACGAAGCGCACGAAGAACACGAAGAAACACTATTCTTTAACTCCGACCTTCTCCCCCTTCGTGATCTTCGTGGTAAAATTTTCCTTGCAATTCCGACTGATTCAAAAAGCGCAATTTGTGACCGTGTAGAGTATATTCGTGAAATTCGTGGATAGGTTTTTAGCTCTTCCGGCTTGTCCGGGTTAGGGAGTCTCCTTTGTGAGATGAAATTGTTCTATTTGCCTTTTGAATTGTTTTTTTAGCGTTTTTCAGTGTTATGTGTGCCTTATTGTCGTAGATTGTGTAATCTTTTCTGTGACGGTCAGGCGTGAAATCGGGCATAATGACATTTGCTCCCGCCTTTAATCCACGGAAAAGCCCCCTCTCAGGATCGGCGGTTGCAATCGCTGTAGTCACGGGCATGTGAGAATTTCCGGTCGCGATTCGTGCCAGTGCAAGAACTCGCAGCGTTAATGATAAATCTCCTCGCGGAGCCCCTGACAACGGCGTATCATGCTGGGGAATAAAAAGACCGACGGACGACATATCAGCATCCAGTTCCTTCAGTAGCAGGATATCCTCACAGAGATCATCTATGCCTTGACCAGGAAGGCCTACAATGTTTCCCGCACCGATCTGGTATCCTGTTTTCCGTAAATATTCCAGGATGCGTATCCTGTGTTTCAGCGACTGGTGGGGGTGTAGTCTTTTGTACAATTCTTTATTGGCTGTTTCATGCTTGAGCAGGTAGCGGTCTGCTCCCGCGAGTTTAAACGTCCTGTAGTCCTCAAAGGGTCTTTCTCCGACACTCAGGGTAATCGCAACATCAGCATGTTCTTTTATGCGCTCTATGACCCGGCAGATCATGAACTGGGTGTAGAAAAAATCATCACCCGATTGAAGGACAATGGTTTTGACGCCGAATGACATGATCTGCAGCGCAAGGTCTACTATTTCCTCTTCATTCATTCTGTATCTGTTTAAATTTATGTTGTCTCTTCGGAGTCCGCAATAAAGACAGTTCCTGCAACAATAGTTGGAAAATTCGATGATACCCCTTATGTGTACTTCATCACCGCAATGTTTTTTTCTTGTTTCATCGGCCTTCCGAAACAGTTCTTCATCTGTGCCCGGGGTTTTTAAATAGTGTAAGATTTCATCCCTGTCCATATGGTTCACGGTTCACGGTTCAACTGTTCAATGGTTGTAGGGGCAGGCCTGTGTGCCTGCCCTGCAAACCAGGGCAATCACACAGGATTGCCCCTACTAGAAATAGAGATCTCTTTCCCCATCTTCAATCCTCTTGTAATATTCCATCAATTTCGGGTATATGGAAGGCTGATATATAGAAGGCGTTTGTTCTTCAATCTCATCCAACTCTTTTTTTATTATCTTCTCTCCCGCCTTCTTTGTTTCCTCACTCGCAAAATCATCCAGCCATTCCCTGAAGGTGAGCACCGCGTTGAGCTTGCAGAAGCGGCCCTCCTGTCCGCATCTGAGCAGTTTCATAATATGTTCCCCGGTTCTTCCACACCGGTAACCCGCAGTGCAGAAAGACGTGATATGTCCCATCCCGGCAAGCTCTCCTATTATCTCATCCAGACTTCTCGTGTCGCCCAGGATGAACTGCTGTCTTTCCGCTTCCTGCTCACTGTATCTATCAGAGTATGCGCCGATTCCTATCCTGGTGGAGGCATCCGTCTGTGTGCAGCCGATGGGTATTACATCTTTTTTGATATCCGCGCGTTCTCTGGCGGTAATGATCATGCCGGTATAGGGGACGGAAAGCCTGATTACGGAGACAAGCCTTTTGAAATCTCTGTCGGAGACCTTGTATTTTGATTCATGGGTAAAAGGTGTGTTTGCCGCCGGCTCAAGGCGGGGGAATGAGATGGTGTGAGGTCCTATACCATTGAAGCGTTTTTCCAGTTCTCTTGCATGAAAAAGGAGCCCCATTACCTCGAATCTCCAGTCGTAAAGACCGAATAATACCCCAATCGCCACATCATCAACACCTGCATCGAGCGCTCTGTGCAGGGCATATAGCCTCCATGGATAATTTGACTTAAGTGTTCCCGCGGGATGAACTTGCTGGTAAGTCTCGTGATGGTATGTTTCCTGAAACACCTGGTAGGTTCCAATGCCTACGTCTCTCAACATTTCCAGGTCGGAAATGGACATGGGTGAGGCATTTACATTGACCCGTCTGATCTGACCATATCCGTTTTTTGTCTTTACCTTCACATCGTATATGGCTCTTATCGTATCCGCAATATAATTTGCATCTGAGGCAGGATGTTCTCCATAAACGGCGATGAGACGTTTATGTCCGATTTCGCCTGCGAGCACCTCCGCTTCATCTTTTACCTCCTGAAGCGTTAGTCTTCTTCTCTTCTCAACGCTGTTTTCTCTTCTAAATGCACAATACAGGCAATTGTTAACGCACAAATTGCTGCAATACAGCGGGGCAAACGTAACGATGCGGTTGTCGTAAACCTTTCTCTTTATTTCGCCTGCTGTCTCAAACATCTCCTCCCACAATCCTTCATCTTCCACATTCAGAAGCGCTGCGGTTTCATCCGGCTCAAGTGTTTCCACGGCAAGGGACTTTTGAAGTATGTCTCGCACTTTTTGAGGTTCGGGAGCTTTGTTCCTTTCTATCTTTTTCCATATCTCCTCGTCGTCTATAAAATCCTTTCCATTTTCCATATACCTTGTGATTTCATCTTCTTTGATGACGTTTTTCATCCAGTTTGTCTCGGATGAATCATAAGAAAGCTGTCCGTTCATTATTAAACTCCTCTTTTATTTCCTTTGTTTCATTATCAAAGGCGGCAAGCGCCGCGGGGAAGGGGGTAAGCGTCCTCCTCAATACACCTTGCAAAAATGAGATGGCCACGCCATAATTTGTAACAGGCACCTTTGCCTCCCGTGCCTTTTGAATCCTGTTCAACATCTCCCTTCTCGTAAGCATACATGCCCCGCAGTGTATGATGATACTATACTCTTTTAAGTTTTCAGGGTAATCACGACCTGCAAAAACATCTATATTGAGTTCAAATCCGGTATATTGCCGCAGCCACCTTGGTATCTTTACCCTTCCGATATCGTCCTGAACGGGATGATGGGAACATGCCTCCGCGATCAACACCTTGTCGCCCGGCATTAACTTCTCTATACCGGCTACGCCTTTTGCCGCCTCTGCCAGGTCACCTTTGTGCCTGGCGAAGAGGATGGAAAAGGTGGTGGAGGGAATATTTTTCGGTGTGTCCGCGCACATCTTCAAAACAACCTGAGAATCGCAGACAACGATATCGGGCGGCCTGTTCAATATGTTCAATGTATGAGCAAGTTCTCTTTCCTTGACAATCAACGCCGCGGCGTCGCTGTCCAGAGCGTCCCTTATCGTCTGAACCTGGGGCAGGATGAGTCTCCCCTTTGGCGCCTCCAGGTCTATGGGAACAACGAGGACGGCCAGTCCTCCAGGAGGAAGAAGGTCTCCGATTATTGGAGGCGGCTGGATGAAATCATCCGGACAGACTTCAATCAGGTGTCTCTTTAATGGTTCTATATAAACATCTCTTTTCTCCCAATTTATACTGGATGCGAGAACCACACGTTCGATCTTTTCCGAGATCAGCGCTACAAACTCAGGTGTCGGGTTTTTTAGATCTGTCTTGTTTATAACCGCAATTGCGGGAATCTTTCTCTTCTCTGTTTCGCGCAGTACTCCCTCTTCAAAATCCGTCCATATATCGGGTTCCGCAACGAGCAGGACGATATCCGCCCTGTCAAAAATATTATGAGTCTTCTTCAGTCTCAATGCGGAAAGAGAGGATGTGTCATCCAGCCCTCCCGTATCTAAAAAAAGCACAGGGCCAAGGGGAAGGAGCTCCATCGCCTTTTCGACGACATCCGTGGTTGTCCCGGCAATGGGGGAGGTGATTGCGATATCCTGTCCTGTGATAAGATTGAGCAGGCTCGATTTGCCCACATTTGTCCTGCCGAACAAAGCGATATGTAACCTGTTTCCCTTTGGTGTTTTGTCCATAGCTTCGTATCAGCTCAATAAATAGGGGATTACATTTTTAAAGTGTTGGTCTCTATCCACGGTAAGCGTTTACTGAATATTGAAATTAGAAAATAGAAATTGGAAACTCGGCCTTCATGCTTTTGTACGACTCGACTGAGCTCACGCCGAAGCCTGTCAACTCGTAAATTCGTTTCATCTCTCCCAAATTTCTAATTTC
>JAUWNZ010000271.1 GCA_030612385.1 Pseudomonadota bacterium
CGTGAGCTCAGTCGAGTCGTACAAAAGCATGAAGGCCGAGTTTCCAATTTCTATTTTCTAATTTCAATATTCAGTAAACGCTTACCGTGGATCGAGACCAACACTTTAAAAATGTAATCCCCAATTTATTGAGCTGATACCACTTTCACTTTACATTTGTCATAGATCACCACCTCCTATTTTCTATAAGGGCGGAGAAGATGAGCGAAACTGATAAAAAGACGGCGCAACTGGAAGAATACAAACCAAGCTTTACCCTCAAGGCCGAAGATTACGAACCTTACATCGGTAAAGTAAGGATAGAGGAGCTCAAGCGCCTTGCAGGGTCTCTCGAGGGGATGGGATGGGCAAATGTCAACTCCACTCTGATGGGTGGGGGAGTGGCGGAAATGCTTCGGAGCGCAATTCCCTTAGCCAGAGGTTTGGGTCTGCAAGCGCATTGGTATGTAATAAAAGGCAATAGCAAGTTTTTTCAGGTAACAAAGAAGTTCCACAACCTGCTTCAGGGCATTGACCAACCCATCTCTCTGGAGGAGATATTTGGTGCGTATATAGACACTATTGAAGAAAATGTCAGGAACACGCTTATTACGTCTGACATGGTTGTAATACACGACCCGCAGCCGGCAGCCATGATCATGAATGGCATGATTTTTGGCAATATCCTGTGGCGGTGTCACATCGATACCTCTACCCCAAATTACATTATATGGCGTTTCCTTTTACCTTACATCAACCAGTGTGCAGGCGCAATATTTACAATGCCGGAGTTCATTGGCCCTGGCCTTCAGATACCACTCTATGAGATTTCACCCTGCATTGACCCCAGAGCGGAGAAAAACCACCAGTACTCAGATAAAGAGGTCTTGGATGTTTTGGCTCCCATCTTCAATGAGCAGAATGTGGATTCCGGAAGGCCTATCCTGGCGGCAATTTCCCGCTACGACATACACAAAAACCAAAGCTCTATATTGAAGGCGTTCAAACGGCTGTGTCAAGAAAGAACATATAATCCACCACCCTATCTGATCTTTGTGGGCAATACAGCAACGGACGATCCGGAAAGTGGGGCAATGCTTCAGAAGCTAAAAGAGCAGGCAGGAAACAACCCTGATGTCCGGTTTTGGGTCAACGTGAAGGATAATGACCGGGTGGTGGGCGCTTTGATGCATATAGCACGGGGGCTCATTCACGTCTCAACCCGTGAGGGGTTTGGACTTGTGGTAACTGAGGCATTGTGGCAGGGGACAGCGGTCATCGGTTCTAAAATAGGAGGCATTAAAAAGCAGGTTCTGGATGGCCGAACAGGATATTTAGTGGACCCTCTGGATGTGGAAACCATTGCTGCCAAAATGGCCCTGCTGCTTGACCATCCTGAGGAAGCGACGGCGCTGGGCGCTCAAGGCAGAGAACATGTACGGAGAAACTTTCTCCTGCCGGAACTTGTCCGAAGGTATCTGGTGTTGCTCTCTTTTTACAGCGCCACAAGCCGAGAATTGCCTGATTTCAGATTGGATGATCTTTCTTACAGCGAGATTTTACATACCCTAAGGTTTCGGCATCCGTATTTACCGGAGCCGTCTTGACATAAGGTGCGTTATGTTTATCCTGTCAAATATTTTTCCTGTGGTGAACTATTACAACCGGAAACGCTTTTGACGACCGTCTCTTATCGGTCATTGAAAATCAGCTCAACCAACACCTGTCTTGTCCTGGGACCATCAAATTCACAGAAAAAAAGGGACTGCCAGGTGCCGAGCACAAGATTACCGCTTTTAATAAAGATGACTTCCGACGAACCAACCAAAGACGTCTTGATATGGGCAGCGGAATTCCCTTCCCTGTGCCGGTAGTTATCGCTGAGAGGAATTACCTTGTCCAGTTCCATAAGAATATCTCTCGGCACGTCAGGATCGGCATTTTCATTTATGGTAATCGCAGCCGTCGTGTGAGGAACAAAAACATAACATATTCCGTTTGTTACAGAACTTTCCCGTAATATTAACCTTATTTCTGCCGTGATATCGATCATCTCGGACCGGGCATGGGTCTTTACTGTAAATTGCTTCATAGAGCCCTCCTTTTTTTCGGATGTTCCCCTCATGGAAGATAATCTTGTATCAGCTCAATAAATAGGGGATTACATTTTTAAAGTGTTGGTCTCAAACCACGATAAGCGTTCACCGAACATTGAAATTAGAAATTGGAAATTGGAAATTCAGCCTTCATGCTTTTGTACTGCTCGACTGAGCTCACGCCGAAGTCTGTCAACTCGTAAATTCGTTTCATCTCTCCCAAATTTCTAATTTC